>JAYTNQ010000032.1:0-30759 GCA_043748255.1 Bacteroidota bacterium | reverse complement strand
TTGATATTGATAGCACCTTTTGTAGGTTTGTTTAAAGCAAATAATAGATTGTGGATATTGACAACTTCGCCCGATTTCAAATAATGTTCATGACGACTACCACCGCCCGATTCTACCATTTTTAGATAAGTCAAACCGTTTTTGGCGGGTTTTATAATTTGTTTTCCGTTCATCACAAAATTATCAAATTTTATAGCAAATGGAATTTGATCAAAGTTGTCTTTGATGCAAAAATAATTGTCAACAACAGGTGAAAGCAATATTGATTTTTCGATGGTTTTGCGCTTCAAACCTCCTTGATATTGCCCATCTATCAAAATTGTAAGGTAGGTTTTGTCTGAAAAAATTTGGTTTGTAGCCGCACCTTCTCGAATAGGCATCATACCTTCATAAGAAATATAACGGGTGATCATAGCGCCTAATAGTATGAAAATAAAAGCCAAATGTAGTGTCAATGTTGCCCATTTTTCTTTTTTCAATAATTGATATCTTTTTATATTTCCTAAAAAATTTATTAAAAAAAACAAATGTATAGTTTCAAACCACCACGAATTATAAATCAAAATTCGAGCGGTATCTGTGTTATATTCATTTTCTATAAAAGTTCCAACTCCCATTGATGCAGCATAAGTTAGAAATAATATGGCCATTAAACGGGTTGAAAAGAGTATCGAAGACAGTTTGGCAAAAATTTTGTGATTCATTTTTTAAATTTTGATTTTAAAAGTCCACAAAATTAAACAAAAAAACAGCGTTAAAGTGGCTTTTAGGATATTTTAATTATAAATTTAGGCGTTGTTTAAACAGATTTTCAATTTTCAATTTTTTGGATTACTTTTATCAAAAAAAAGATGGATTTAAGTTATTGGGAACTCAAGAATTGGTTCACAAATATCGATTTTACAATTGTAGGTAGTGGCATTGTAGGTTTGCATGCTGCCCTACACCTACGCGAGAAATATCCAAAAAGCAAAATTTTAATTCTAGAAAAAGGACTATTACCGCAGGGCGCAAGCACCAAAAATGCTGGTTTTGCTTGTTTTGGTAGTTTATCCGAAATTTTGGATGATTTGTTGCAGCATTCTGAAAGTGAAGTTTTTGATTTGGTTCAAAAACGCTGGCTTGGATTGCAACTTTTGCGAAAAAATTTAGGTGATGCCGCTATTGATTTTAAGCAATATGGTGGTTATGAACTTTTTTTGGAAGATCAAAAGGAGGTTTTTGAAAATTGCTTGTCAAAAATGGAAGTAATCAACAAATTGCTTTTTCCAATTTTTAAAAAAAAGGTGTTTTTTGAAAAAAACGATAATTTTAGTTTCAAAAATAACATTAAAACATTGATTTTCAATCCGTTTGAAGGTCAAATTGACACCGGAAATATGATGCAAGCCTTACTGAAAAAAGCGATGTCAAAAAATATTTTGATTTTGAACCAACTTGAGGTTTTGCATTTTGACGAAAAAAAGGAAGGCGTTCAAGTGCAACTTGAGGGTTTTCAATTTGAGACAAAAAAACTTTTTTTTGCAACAAATGGTTTTGCTTCAAAATTGACAAATAATGCTGTTGTGCCAGGCAGGGCGCAGTGTTTGATAACATCGCCCATCAAAAATTTGAAAATAAAAGGCACCTTTCATCTTGATAAAGGGTATTTTTATTTTAGAAATATTGGCAATCAAATTTTGATAGGTGGGGGTAGAAACTTAGATTTTGAAACCGAAAAAACGACCACTTTTGGTCAGACGGAATTGGTTCAAAATCATTTAGAAATGTTGTTAAAAAATGTTATTTTGCCCGAAACTGATTTTACAATCGGTCACCGTTGGAGCGGTATTATGGGTCTTGGCGAAAGCAAAAACCCAATCGTCAAACAATTGTCGGATCACGTTTATTGTGGTGTTAGATTGGGTGGTATGGGTGTTGCAATTGGAAGTTTGGTAGGGGCCGAACTTGGAGATTTGGTTTGATGAACTGGCTATATTTAATGTGCGACAATCAAAATTTCAACGCGTCGGTTTTGATTTTCTTCATTTTCATTTTTTTCTGGAATTTTAAAAATTGGAAATTCTATTCCAAAACCTTTATAACTTAATCTGCTTCTATTTATTTTGTTTCTAATCAAAAATTGATAAATTGCTCTTGCCCTTGCGGTTGAAACTTGGTTATAATCTTCAATCAATTGACAACAAATATGACCTTGAATTTCAATTTTTAGATTTGGGTTTTCTTCCATCACACACAGCAAATCATACAAAACACCTTTGGAATTTGGCATTATTGTTGCCGAATTGTTTCTAAAATGTATGTTTTCTAAAATAATTTTGTCACCCAAATTGGCATTTAAAATTTTTTCGTCTAATGCTTTTGTAGCAATTTCGATTGGAATTGGCGGGAGTGCTATTTTTTTTTCTTGAAAAACAATAGTCACTTTTCTGTTTGCAGCCTGAATTTTGTCTTGTTCAAAATTTTCTCCAAAGCCCTTCTTTTGATAGTTAATATCAATATCTATTTTATTGTTTTTCAGAAAATTATATATGGTTTCGATACGTTTTAGCGAAAGCGAATCGTTGTAAACATTGGTTCCTTTGTCGTCACAAAAACCATAAATTTTTGTCACTTCAACACGGTTACTATTGATGATCCAAGTGTTCAGTTTTATTAATGTTTCTTGATTGATATTGAATTGATTAAAATCAAAAAACACTTCTAATTTTTGTTGAGAATAACCAACATTAATCAAAAAAATTAACAACAAAAACCATTTTTGAATTTTCATGACTTTTTAAATTTTTATAAAAATACAAAAAAATATCAATTCATGAAAATTCTTTGACAAAAGGAATTGATTTATTTGTTTTCGAGAACCAAAATTTCAACCCTGCGGTTTGCCGCTCGTTCTTGTTCTGATTTTTCGGGTAATGCAAAAAGTGGCATTGTGCTACCAAATCCTTTGAAGGCAAGTCGCTCCTTTGGGATATTATTTGCAATCAAAAAATTATAAATAGCTCTAGCTCTTTGAGTTGAAAGATCAACACGGTCTATGGGCATACAACATAGATGGCCTTGAATTTGAATTTTTAGTTTCGGGTTGGTTTGCAAAACGATCAGCAATTCATACAATTTGGCACGAGATTCTGGCAAAATAGCAAAGGTATTGATTTGAAAATTCAGATTTTCGACCCGTAGTTTTTCGCCTGCGTTGGCTTGATTTATACGTTTCATAAAAGCGATATCTAAATCAAGTTTTGAAACGGAACCGTCAGGATTTTCAAATTCTAAAACTTGTGGGTATTTTATTTCGGCAATTGCTGTTGGTTTTTCGATGGGTTTTTCGATAGGTTTTTTAATTCCTAAAATTCTGTCTTCGTTTACAATATCTTTGGCTTCCAAAAAATATAAAGTTACACGTCTGTTTTCGGCTTTTATTTTAGAAAACTGTTGGGTTTCGCCAAAGCTTCTGCTTTTGAAATCGGATCTAATCTGAATTTTATTTTTGATATTTTCAAATACAAATTCGATACGTTTTTTGGCTAACGTGTCATTAAAACCGTTAGATCCATCCTCGTCACAAAAGCCATAAACCCCAACAATTTTGGCGTCTTTACAGCTCTGCAGCCATTCTTGCAACTTTGAATTTTCTGTTTTAGAAAGTTCAAATTTGTTGCTTTCAAAAAAGACAGAAAATTGGTTTTGAGCGGTTGTTTTGTTAAAAAAAAACAGCAACAGAATGGCAATTATTTTTTTCATTTTGAAATTAAGGGTTTCTAATTTATATTTTTCCGGCTTTTGCCATACCAAAAAGCACTACGATTGGAATTGCCAAAAGCATTACCATTGCTGGATTTTCTGAAAAAAGTTGTGGCATTTTTAATAATGTAATGACAAATCCACCAACGGCACCACCAAAGTGGGCAGTATGACCTATGTTGTCATTTTGAGATTTCATTCCATAAATAGAATAGAGCAAATAGACGATTCCAAAAATATATGCGGGAATAGCGATTGGAATAAAAAACAGATAAATTCCCATATTGGGTTGTAGCAAAATTGCGGCATATAAAACGCCTGTAACCGCTCCGGAGGCACCTATAGCGCGATAATTATTGTCGTTTTTGTGAAAATATAGCGTCAACAAATTTCCAAAAAGCAAGCTACCTATATATACTATCAAAAAACTGCTATTTCCCAAAAAACTTGTCACCACATTTGCAAACATATAAAGGGTGTACATATTAAAAATAAGGTGCATCCAATCTGCGTGCAAGAATGCCGAAGAAAACATGCGTATTTGCTCGCCAGATTTGATGCTTCCGATATGAAAATCATATTTTCTGAAAAAATACATATCAGTAAAACCTTTATAGCTAAACAAAATATTAGCTCCAATAATCAAAATTAAAATCACATTCATCGTTTGTTTTTGATTACAAATTTAAGTATTTCAACTTTAGATATTGTTAAATATTTTAAATTTAAAGAATAAAAGTATATTTGTAAAAAAATTACTGCCATGCACCTTCTTGCTTATATTTTGATTTATCCTATATTGTGGCTCATTTCGATATTACCATTTCCTGTTTTATACAAACTTTCAGATGTTGTTTGCTTTTTTGTACATCGTGTTTTTCGATATCGTGTAGGCATTGTTCGTAAAAATTTGAAACTTACATTACCGCATCTTTCTGCTCACGAATTGGTTGTGATCGAAAATAAATTTTATTCACATTTGTGTGATCTATTTTTGGAAATGATTAAGACTATTAATATTTCCGATAAAGAAATCAAAAAAAGATTTGTTTTTACAAATATTCAAATGATTAATGATTATGAAGCCAAAGGAAAAAGTGTACTTTTGATGTGTGCACATTATGCAAGTTGGGAATGGTTGATTGTGATATCAAAATATATTAATTTTAATACTTATGGTATTTATAAACAAATGCAAAATCCATATTTTGACAAATTGGTTCAAAAAATTAGATTCAGATTGGGAGCCGAGTTATTGGAAACAAAAAAAGCAATCGAAAAAATGGAGTTTAACAAAGCCCACAATATCAATGCTTTTTATGGATTTGCAAGTGATCAATCGCCACAATATCATAAAGCGAAATATTGGGATAATTTTTTGGGTATAGAAGTGCCAGTTTATACTGGTGCCGAGATGTTGTCAAAAAAATTAGACACTAATATTTTATTTGTAAAAGTTGAAAAAACAAAACGAGGTTTTTATCAAGCTACAATGACACCTTTGGTTGAAAATCCTACTGAAATTCCAGATTATCAGATTACAAGTTTGTTTTTGCGAGAAGTAGAAAAACAAATTTTGGAGCATCCAGAATATTATTTTTGGACCCACAATAGATGGAAGCACCAACGTGAAAACAAGCACACTTCGGTGGTTGAAAATTTGCGTTTTTGACAAAAAAAAGTATCTTTACAACGGAATATACCAAAATTAATATGGAAAATAAAGAAAATTTTAAACGTGAATTAGGGCTTTTGGATGGTACAATGTTGGTTGTTGGCTCTATGATTGGCTCAGGAATTTTTATTGTAAGCTCAGATATTGCAAGACAAGTAGGCTCGGCGGGTTGGCTCACGCTGATATGGCTAATATCTGGATTGATCACGATGATTGCAGCAGTCAGCTATGGCGAATTGAGTGCTATGTTTCCAAATGCGGGAGGTCAATATGTGTATCTCAAAGAAGCTTATGGAAAATTGATTGCTTATTTGTATGGCTGGAGCTTGTTTGCTGTGATTCAAACAGGTACTATTGCCGCAGTTGGTGTAGGATTTTCAAAATTTGCGGCCTATTTGATTCCTTCTTTTAGTGATGAAAATGTGATTTGGAGTATGGGGAATTTTAATCTAAATGCAGCCCAAATTGTTTCGATAATCACCATTATTATTTTGACTTATATCAATAGTAGGGGAGTTCGCAATAGCAAAATTTTGCAAACTGTACTTACGATTGTAAAAATATTTTCGTTGTTGGGGCTCATTGTTTTTGGTTTTTTGCTTGCCGCAAAAGCCGATATTTGGAATGCCAATTGGGCAGATATGTGGGCAACAAAATTTTTTCAAACGGATACAAAAACTTGGTTACCAATAAGTGGGGTTGCATTAATTTCTGGAATTTCGGCTGCAATGGTGGGCTCTCTGTTTTCGAGCGATGCTTGGACTGGAGTAACTTTTATATCGGGCGAAATCAAAAACCCAAAACGAAATGTGGGTTTGAGTTTGTTTTTGGGTACTTTGATTGTCACATTTATCTATATATTGGCCAATATGATGTATCTTGCTGTGATTCCGATGGATGAAATTGCTACTGCAAAATCAGACCGAGTTGCGGTGGTTGCATCGCAACATATTTTTGGCGATATGGGTACCTTGATTATTGCTGTGATGATTATGATATCTACTTTTGCATGCAATAATGGTTTGATTATGGCTGGTGCACGGGTTTATTATACGATGGCAAAAGATGGACTGTTTTTCAAAAAAGCGGCCGAGTTGAATTTGGCGAGTGTGCCGGGTTGGGCATTATGGATTCAGTGTATTTGGGCTTCAGCATTGTGTTTGACCGGAAAGTATGGTGATTTGTTGGATTTTGTGATTATCATTGTTTTGATTTTTTATATTCTCACTATTTATGGAATTTTTATTTTGCGTAAAAAGTTGCCAAACGCCGAGCGACCATATCGTGCTTTTGGCTATCCGTTTTTGCCGATGTTGTATATTGTGGTAGCGGGAGCACTTTCTGTTGCATTGTTGTTTGTAAAAACAAGCACTTGTGGTTGGGGTGTTTTGATTATGCTAGCCGGAATTCCAATTTATTATTTGACCCGTCAAAAGGAGTAAGATTTTTTGAAAAGCTAAAAGGTCTAAATTAGCCCCGATTGATGCGGCATCCTTTTTGTTTTTTCTTTTTCAGAAAAAACAAAAAGATATAGCAGAAAGCGGGACGATTGGTTTTTTGGACGAGGAGCTGTGCTTCAAAAAAATATAAAAAAATTGGATTTTTTATGAAATTATGGTTTCAAATTCTTAATTTTGTAAGGTAAAAAGCTGTTTGAAAAATGATTTATCCCAAAATACCTTTGGCACAAAATATCATCTCGATTTTTGAGTCGAAAGGAATCAAAAACATCATCATTTCGCCAGGGTCGAGAAATGCTGCCTTGACGATTGGTTTTGTAAACAATCCACATTTTGAGTGTTTTAGTATTGTAGATGAGCGTTGTGCGGCATTTTTTGCTCTTGGAATTGCTCAGCAAACTCAGCTTCCAACGGCGTTGGTTTGCACTTCTGGATCGGCAGTTTTGAATTATTATCCTGCGGTTGCCGAGGCTTTTTATAGCCAAATTCCCATTGTGATTTTAAGTGCCGATAGACCAAAAAGCAAAGTTGATATTGGCGATGGTCAAACGATTCGACAGGAAAATATTTTTGAAAATCACTGTCATTTTAATGCCAATTTGACAGATAATGCTTGTGCAGAAAACGACTTGAAAATTGCAACTGCGATTGATTTTGCAAAACAAAAAAAAGGACCTGTACATATTAACGCCCCTTTTGAAGAACCTCTTTATCAAACAGTTGACAATCAGGTAATGCCGAATTTTTTTGAGGCTTTCGCCCAAAAAAAGCCGATGATAGCCCCTTCACTTTTGACCAAAATTGCGCATACGTGGAACCATGTATCAAAAAAGTTAATTTTGGTTGGTAGTTGTTTTCCGGAAACGATTGATAAAAAAATCTTGAATGATCTGCTCGATAATGACTCGGTTGTGATGTTAACCGAAAACATTTCAAACTGTCATCATCAGAAAATTTTTGGGTCTATTGACGCCATTATTACTCCGTTTGACCAAGCGGCTTGCTTGTCATTTCAGCCAGAGATTTTAATCACTTTTGGCGGGATGATTGTCTCAAAAAGAATCAAATCGCTATTGCGAAAGTATCAACCAAAACAACATTGGCATATTGACCCTTTATTGGCCAATGACACCTTTGGTTGTTTGACCCAACATATTGAATGTGAGCCAAATGAATTTTTTAAAACGTTTTTGTCATTGACAAATAAAGTGGCAAGTAATTATTTTGAAACCGTTCAAAAAATGCAAAAGCACAGACAAATTGGACATCAAAAATATTTAGAATCGGCGATTTTTTCGGATCTAAAGGCTTTTGAAATTGTACTTGAACGTTTGCCAAAAAACATTAATTTGCAACTCGCCAACAGCTCTACGATTCGATATGCACAACTTTTTGAAATTGATTCGAGCATTAAAGTGTTTAGCAATAGGGGTACTAGCGGCATAGATGGGTGCACCTCGACCGCTATTGGAGCGGCAATTACAACTTCAGAACCTACAATATTAATTACTGGCGATATTGGTTTTTTGTATGATAGCAACGCACTTTGGAACCAGTATATACCAAATAATTTCAAAATTATATTGATTAATAATGGGGGAGGTGGCATTTTTAGAATTTTGCCTGGACATGAGCAAACAGCGGTTTTTGATGCTTTTTTTGAAACTTCACATTGTTTGACGGCCGAAAATTTGTGCAAAATGTATCAATTTGATTATTTTGTGGCTAACGAAATTTCAAATTTAAAAAACCAATTGGTTGATTTTTTTGCAAATAAAAATAAAAGTTTGCTTGAAATATTTACGCCAACAAGACAAAACGATTGTATTTTGACCGATTATTTTGAGTTTTTGTCGAAAAACCATTGATTTTTTTAAAAATATTATTGTTTTCAAAATTAAAACTGTATTTTTGATTTATTTTAAAATTTTATAAACATTAATTTCATTAATTATGAGCAAAAGAGACGAGTTAATCGCAAAATACGCATCAGATTTACAAGACAAATGTGGCGTTACACCAGACATGGATTTATTGACAAAAGTTACTATTGGTTGTGGCCCGTCGATCTATAATGCTGATGCCGCTACAGTTGCAGGGAGTCAACAAGCAGAATTAGACACTGTAAAAAACAACTTTTTGATCAAAAAATTGGGTTTGTCTGCCAACGACGAATTAGATGCTGCAATCGATAGTGTTATGGCTACTTATGGTCGGTCAAACCGTTCAAAATACAGAGCAGTTATTTATTATTTATTGGCCGTTCACTTCAAAAAAGAGAGCGTTTACAACAAATAATAGATTTGAACTTCAAATAGCGTTTCAGAAATGAAACGCTTTTTTTTTTGGCTCGAACCAATTATACAAACAAAAGTTAGTCTATCGATAGGATGTTGTGCATCAAAAAAAGAAATAGAATGTTTGTTAAACGTTCGTTAAACTATTTTTGGACGATTAAAAAATAATTAATTTTACTTCAAATTTTAAATACTAACAAAATGAAAAAATTTGGAACTTTATTTTTTGTTGCATTGTTGAGTTGTTTTGTAACCCTGGCAGCCTACAAATATTTTTTTGAAAATGACTTTGCAACACAATCGATAGTGTCTATGGCACCGTCCAATCATATTCAAAACGTAGGGTTTGGTGCCGAAAATATAGATTTTACGACTGCGGCCGATAAGGCTATTCACACCGTGGTTCACGTCAAAAACGTGTCTTATAGGGAGGTTTCAAATCCTGTAATGGCCTTTTTTTATGGCTATCGTGGGGCGCAGCAGCAAGAGCAAGTAGGCACAGGATCGGGTGTGATTATATCTGAAGATGGCTATATTGTGACCAATAATCATGTGATAAATGGTGCTTCGGATATTGAAATCACCTTAAACAACAAAAAAGCTTATCATGCCAAACTCATTGGCACCGATGCCAAAATGGATATTGCCTTGCTCAAAATTGATGCAGATGAAAAACTGCCTTATTGCTCGTTTGCAGATTCTGATGCGGTCAAGATTGGCGAATGGGTGCTTGCCGTTGGTAATCCATATAACTTAACCTCGACCGTCACGGCCGGAATTGTGTCTGCCAAAGCCCGAAATTTGGACACAAATGGAATGCAATCTTTTATTCAGACGGATGCAGCCGTAAATCCAGGCAATAGTGGCGGCGCATTGGTCAATACGCATGGCGAGTTGATAGGCATCAACACAATGATATCGTCTCAAACGGGCTCCTATATTGGCTATTCTTTTGCAGTACCCTCCAATATCACACGTAAAATTATAGAGGATATTATGGAGTTTGGCAATGTGCAGCGTGGCACCCTTGGCATCGAGGGCGGCGAGCTCAACGATATGATTTCAAAAGAATTGGGCGTCAATAGAAGCGAAGGTTTTTATGTCAAAAAAGTAAATAAAAATTCGGGCTCCGAAAAAGCTGGTATTCAAAAAGGTGATATTATCATCAAAATCGATAACCAACAAGTAAGCACTTTTGCCGAATTAACGGGTTATATCAACACAAAAAGACCAAACGACACGGTTCAAATTTCGATTCTTAGAAAAAATGAAACCTTGGTTTTGCCTGTTGTTTTGTCCAAAAATGATGTGATTTCGACCGAGTTCAAGGGCTTGGAATTAGAAAATATTAACGCATCGGATAAGAAAAAATATAGAATCGACTATGGCGTAAAAATTAAAAACCTAAACAACGACAAACTCAATAACTATACAAACGACCTCAAGGGCGGCATCATCTTGAGTATCGCCAACAACAAAGCCATTGATATTGAATCGGTTTCAAAAACGATTTCAAACATCGACGAAAGTCAAAGTGTTCAAATAGAACTTATTACAACAAATGGTCAAGTGGTGAGGTTGATTTTGTAAGCAATTTAAGAAATCTGAGAAAATTTTTCAAAACGTTTGTGTTTTTTTTGAACTCAAAACCATTTTACATTCAAACACTCGCCTCAAGATAGCGACAACCATTTTTTGGTTTTTTTTAGAACTAAAAAAAGATAAAGCGAGAAGCGAGACGGGTAGCGTGTGATAGTTGAAATGTGAGACAAATGAAAATGTTGTTTATTGATTTTTTGTTTTCTACTGCTAAGCTAATAAAATTGGGAAAATTAAGTTTTTTGAAAATCGAAAGAAAAACACAAAACTATTTCACTATTTTTGTTGCATAAAACCACGACAAAAGACATAAATGGATATCAACTTCAATAAAAACGAAGATTTTAATAAACTTTTGCTTTCAGAAATGAAACAAAAAATGGCTGTCATCAAGCAAGGCGGTGGCCAAAAGCGAATCGAAAAACAGCATCTTGATGGAAAATTGACCGCTCGAGAACGTATAGATTATTTGCTTGACGATAACGCAAAAAACATTGAAATTGGCGGTTTTGTTGGTGATGGTTTGTATGCTGAACATGGTGGCTGCCCCAGTGGTGGAGTTGTCATAAAAATGGGTTATATTGCCAAAAAGCTATGTATTGTTGTGGCAAATGATGCTACCGTAAAAGCGGGGGCTTGGTTTCCTATAACTGCCAAAAAAAACCTGCGTGCCCAAGAAATTGCAATCGAAAACCGTCTGCCAATAGTTTATTTGGTAGATTCGGCGGGGGTTTATTTGCCGCTACAAGACGAAATTTTTCCTGATAAAGAGCATTTTGGACGTATTTTTCGCAACAATGCCATTATGTCGAGTGCCGGAATTATACAAATTTCGGCCATTATGGGAAGTTGTGTTGCGGGTGGTGCCTATTTGCCGATTATGAGTGACGAGGCTATTATTGTAGATAAAACGGCAAGTATTTTTTTGGCGGGAAGTTATTTGGTCAAAGCGGCGATTGGTGAAAGTGTTGATAACGAAACACTTGGAGGCGCAACGACCCACTGTGAGATTTCGGGCGTGACAGATTATAAGGCCAAAGACGACCGTGATGCCCTTGATAAAATCAAAAATATAATGTCAAAAATTGGCGATTTTGATAAGGCTGGTTTTAATCGAATTAAAGCATCAGCTCCAGTATTGAATCCTACCGATATTTATGGTATTTTGCCAAAAGCCAGAAATGAACCTTATGATATGATAGATATTATTAACAGGATGGTTGATAATTCAGAGTTTGAAGCTTATAAAGAGGGTTATGGTCAAACGCTGCTAACGGGTTATGCACGAATAGACGGATGGGCAGTGGGTATTGTAGCCAATCAACGAAAGGTGGTGAAAACCAAAAATGGCGAAATGCAATTTGGCGGTGTCATATATTCTGATTCGGCAGACAAGGCAACGCGTTTTATAGCCAATTGTAACCAAAAGAAAATTCCTTTGGTTTTTTTGCAAGACGTTACGGGCTTTATGGTTGGTAGCAAATCAGAGCACGGAGGCATCATCAAGGACGGTGCAAAAATGGTAAATGCTGTTGCAAATTCGGTGGTTCCAAAATTTACAATTATCATCGGAAACTCTTATGGAGCGGGCAATTATGCGATGTGTGGCAAGGCATTTGACCCTCGCTTGATAGCTGCTTGGCCAAGTGCCGAATTGGCCGTAATGGGTGGTACACAAGCCGCAAAAGTGTTGGTGCAGATAGAAACTGCTTCGCTCAAGGCAAAAGGTAAATCAATTGATGAGCAACAAGAAAAAGCGCTTTTTGAAAGCATAAAAGTTCGATATGACCAGCAAGTTTCGCCATATTATGCGGCGGCTCGCCTTTGGACAGACGCAATTATTGATCCGTTGGAAACTCGAAATTGGATTTCGATTGGCATAGAAGCAGCAAACCAGTCACCAATTCAAAAAGCATTTAATATGGGTGTTGTTCAGGTTTAAAATACAAATTTGATGTGCATGGAAAATGAAATTTTGAAATTTAAGATTGTTTTAGCAGGATTGAAGCAAAGCCGATTTAATGAAATAATTGATTTTGAAACCAAAAAAACAGCATCAAAATGGTCAAAAAAAGAAATTTTAGGCCATTTGATAGATTCTGCTTTGCATAATTGGAAACGATTTGCAGAAATTTCATTTAGCCAAAAACCCTATCAAATAGTAGATTACTATCAAAATGAATTGGTAAAAAGTAATGATTATCAGCACAAAAACAGACAAGAATTGATCGATTTGTGGCTTCAAATAAACAATCAAATATTGATTTTGATGCAAATGCAAAACAAAAATACACTCGCATTTGAAATTATATTAGCAAACGGTGAGCGAAAAAATTTGCTTTTTGTGATGAAGGATTACTTACATCATTTATACCATCATCTTGAACAAATTAAAAAGGATGATTTTGATAATTCAAAATAATACTTTAAATTTGAATTTTAAATAATTATGGAAACAGAAAATTTATTAACGCTATTGACCTTTTTGTATATGTTTTTCATAGGCGTCTTGTTATTGCGTCTGGCGCCATTAGATTATGTTGTAACAAAAGAAATTATTGTAAATCAGCCTAAAGATGTGGTTTTTAATTATATAAGACTTGTTTTTAATCAAAGTGAGTTTTCACATTTTCAACTTACAAATAAACCAACACATATTGAATTTTATGGAGACGATGGCTATCGTGACTATAAATACCGTTGGGATAGTATCGATTGGCGAATTGGGAGTGGGCTTCAAAAAATAAAAAAAGTGCATCTTGGAGAAGGAATCGATACTACATTAGAACTTTTTCGGCCAAATCCTGTCAAATTAAAACTAAAATTATATACAGAATATGTTTCTGAAACGCAAACTAAAATAGTATGGAAATTGTTTGGAGAATTTAGATATCCAGATAATTATATCACTTGGATATATAGTATGGATTGGAGATATGGATTCAAGATGAAAAAAAGTCTCAAAAAAATTAGAAAAAAAATGAACAGCCCAAATTATATTCCTGAAATCCCACTGGTACCGCCACCAGCGCCAGAACCAGATTTGTTCTAAAAATTCAAATTATATTGAACTATTCTATTTTACAACCCGATATTCAGGAATTTATTAACAATAATCTTGATAAAAATATTTCAGAATTAGCACTTTCTCCACCTCAATTTGACGTAGATTGGTTAGAAATTTTAAACCAAATTCAAGCAAAAACAAAGTCAAAACACAAATTGTCAACCTGGTTTCTGACACCAATAATTTATTTTCCACCCAAAATTTCTATTGAGCAAAGCTCTTCAGAAAAAACAGCCGCTTATAAAGCCGATATCGTAAGTGGTCAAAATTTGATTGATTTGAGCGGAGGATTTGGTGTTGATGCGTTTTATTTTTCAAAAAAAATACAAGAAATCGTTCATTGCGAATTAGACACAAAATTGTCCGAAATCGTAGCGTATAATTTCATGCAAATGAAATTAAAAAATATAAAATGCTTTAATTATGATAGTTATGATGTTTTAAAAAAATTAGATCAGCAATTTGATTGGATATATGTTGATCCATCAAGACGCAATCAAGACAAAGGAAAGGTTTTTTTGTTACAAGATTGTTTGCCAAATATACCTACAAATCTTGATTTTTATTTTAAATACAGCCAACAAATTCTAATCAAAACAGCGCCTTTTTTAGACATTACTGCGGGATTATCTGAACTTCAAAACGTAAAAAACATTCATATTGTTGCTATTGATAATGATGTGAAAGAAGTTTTGTGGCATATTGAAAAAGATTATACTGGCGATATTTGTATCAAAACTATAAATTTTGAAAAAGAAAAAAACATTGTTTTTGATTTTATTTGGAACAAAAAGGTGTCTAATACATCCTATTTTTTACCACAAAAGTATCTGTACGAGCCCAATGCAGCTATAATGAAATCTGGCGGGTTTGACCAAATCATGTTGCAATTTGAGGTTTTCAAATTACACAAACATTCGCATTTATACACTTCAAATCAAGCTATACTATTTCCAGGAAGGAGCTTTATTATCGAAAAATGTTTTGATTATTCTAAACAAAACATGAAAAAATATTTAGAAAAAACACAAGCCAATCTTACCACACGAAATTTTGTAGAAAGCGTTTCAAATCTCCGCAAAAAATGGCGTATCATTGATGGTGGATCAAAATATTGCTTTTTTACAACAGATGGAAATAACAAAAAAACTGTGTTAATTTGCAAAAAAATTATATCAGATGAAATCGATATTTCTTAACCTATTTTTATTACAGCTCACCCTTGCATTTGCACAAAAGCCCTGTGAATACAGTACAAATGTAACAGATAGTTTGGGGGTTTTTAAAACAACAAAAAGTTATATCGTTCACGAAAGAATATTTGGAAACTCAGTCAGCTATGTGTTTTTTTCGCTCATTCGCTCAGAAGAAACGCCTTATTTAAGTATTCAAACCATTCAAAATAGCGACGGTTTTATTAAAGCCAATTGCTTTGATTCGAATTCAAAATTATTTTTTCAACTCGAAAACGGTAAAATAATCACACTCTTGCACACAGATGACGAGAATTGTGGCACACTCCTTCGAATAGACGGCGGAAGCAAAAACTCGAGAGTGAATGCCGGCAATTTTGTATTTATAAAAGGTTCCATTCAAGAATTAAAATCCTCTCCAATCGCTTTGATGAGAATTAAATTTGCAACCGATACTTTGGATTATATTTTTATTAAACAACTTGATTCTCAATTAACTAACGATGTTTATTTTCCATCAACCTATTTTATAGATTATTTGAATTGTATCGAAAACTAAAAAAAATCATAAAATTTGTTTATAATCAAAAAAATATATTATTTTTATTTTTTTTTAACAAATAACCCAATATTGAAATCATGAAAAAATTATTTTTAATCTGTTTTACCTTTCTATTTGCAATCTTGACAACCGCTCAAGACGCCAAACCACCGAAAGAAAAAAAATCTAAAACTGAAAAAGCAGCAAAACCAGATGCTGCCGCTAAAAAAGCCGAAGCTGCCGCGAAAAAAGAAGCCAAAAAAGCCGAAGCAGCTGCGAAAAAAGATGCTAAAAAAGCCGAAGCCGAAGCCAAAAAAGAAACTGCAGCCGACAAAAAGAAAGCCAAAACCGACGCCAAAGCCGATAACAAAGTAGCCGACAAAAAAGAAACTGCAGCCGACAAAAAGAAAGCCAAAGCCGATGCCAAAACCGATAGCAAAGTAGCCGATAAAAAAGAAACTGCAGCCGACAAAAAGAAAGCCAAAGTCGATGCCACCACAACAACTGCAGCAGTTAAACCTTCAAAAGAAGCCCCAAAAGCAGCCCCAAAAGCAGCTCAAGCAAAAGTAAAAACCGATGATAAAGTAACCGGAACTTACAATGGAAAACAAGTTTTTACTGGGCCAAGAGGGGGGCGCTATTATATCAACTCAAACGGAAATAAAACCTATATTTCAGACGATAAATAAAAAATATTTTGAACACAAAAAGCCACTGAATTTCAGTGGCTTTTTTTATCTTATTTTGTTAAATTTTGGATTCAAACATTGCAAAATCAACCGAACATTCAAATTATTTTAATTCAAAACAACTATCAATCTCAAAAACAGTTCCACAGCAATAACACTTTTGAAATTTTTTTCAAAATCAAAAAAAAATCTCTGAACTATCAAAGCCGATTTGTCAAAGTGAATATGAATTCCAAAAACTATAAGCAAACTTTATAAAAATGAATCAATAGCTTTGAATTTAGATTAAAAACTGTAAATTTGTAAAAATTTTTGGAAACAAAAAAATCACCAAATATACCCCAAGCATAAGCAAAGGGAAGAAACAAAAAAAATGGCCAAAGAAACTTTAGAATGTTCATTTTGCGGACGCCGTAAAAAAGACACCAACCTGCTCATTGCCGGTATTAACTCCCATATTTGTGACAAATGTATCGAGCAAGCTCATGGCATTGTGATCGAAGAGGCGATTGCTTTGAATAGCAACAATAAAGCAAATTCAGATTTAGTACTTCAAAAGCCTAAAGAAATTAGAGCCTTTTTAGACCAATACGTCATTGGTCAAGATCAAACCAAAAAAGTGATGGCCGTAGCTGTCTATAACCACTATAAAAGATTGATGCAACAAGAAAGTCATGATGATGTTGAAATCGAAAAAAGCAATATCATAATGGTTGGACAAACCGGAACAGGCAAAACACTGGTTGCCAAAACCATCGCAAAAATGCTCGATGTTCCTCTCGCTATTGTAGATGCAACCGTGCTCACAGAAGCCGGATATGTTGGCGAAGACGTAGAAAGTATCTTGACAAGACTGCTTCAAGCAGCAGATTATGACTTGGCAAAAGCCGAGCGTGGCATTGTTTTTATAGACGAAATAGACAAAATTGCCCGCAAATCAGACAATCCATCAATAACACGCGATGTATCTGGTGAAGGCGTACAACAAGCACTACTAAAACTACTTGAAGGCACCATTGTCAATGTGCCACCAAAAGGTGGTCGCAAGCACCCAGATCAAAAATTTGTAGAAGTAAACACCCAAAATATCCTTTTTATTGCCGGGGGAGCCTTTGACGGCATCGAGCGCATCATCTCTAAAAGACTCAACAGACAAGCCGTAGGATATACAACCTCAAAAAACACCGACAATATCGACAAAGAAAACCTTTTGCAATATATAATCCCAAAAGACATCAAAGATTTTGGTCTCATTCCAGAAATTATTGGGAGATTGCCCGTGCTCACTCACATGGATCCACTCGACAAGCAAACCCTGCGCGCAATACTCACACAGCCCAAAAACGCCCTAATAAAGCAGTATCAAAAACTGTTTTTGATGGACAAAGTAAACTTTGAAATCACAAATGAAGCCCTAGATTATATTGTCGATAAAGCCCTAGAATACAAACTCGGTGCCCGAGGTCTGCGCTCGCTATGCGAAGCAATTCTCACCGATGCCATGTATGAATTGCCCAGCTCTGAACAAAAAATACTTCAAATAGACCACCATTATGTACAAGATTCACTAAACAGAAACCTACTAAAAAGACTAGAAATAGCCTCATAAATCAAGCCTAAAAGTATTTTTTTTGGCGCACATCAGCCGTATATCACACCTCCCGTCCCGCTGCACGCTATATCTTTTGTTTTTTTTTTTTTGAAAAAACAAAAAGATGCCGCTACATCGGGGCGAATTTAGACTTTTAGCCGTCAGAAAATAGAGCAATGGATAAAATAAAATACAAAGTTTCTAAAAAATCAATACAAAAAAACAAAACAAATAATTTCTTTATTGAATGAAAAGCCTAATTCAAAAATATAAAAAACCAATAATAATAATAATTTCAATCACGATACTACAATTGAAATGGGGTTTTGACCCAAAATTCTGTCTTATAAACATCATTTGGCTATTTGTTTAATAAAAAAAATCAATTTTAAACATCCCAAATAGTTATAAAACTCAAATTGTCAAGGATATTCTAAAAATGTAAACTTCAAATAACAAAGTAAACTCCTTCCATAAACACCTAATAAAAAAAGCCAAAAGATTTTTATACCCAAAAAAATATTCAGCGAATCAAAAATTTCGATCAAATTTTAGCAACCGAAAATCAAAAAGTATGTGCCGCAATTTGTTGAAAATAATCATTTTGGAAACCAAATTTCAAAAAAATCAAATTACATTAACTTCCCCTGTATTGGCAAACATCAATTGACACATAGCTATAAAAACTTTAAAAAAATCTTAAAGTCAAAAAAAGCAAACCCAAACCACAAGATTTTTTGTAAATTTGTAGCCTATCCAAAACGGATACAATTTGCTAAAATAGCGATTTGTAAAATAATTTAAACAAAAACGCAATGCTCATAGACTTTGACACGCTTCCCGAAGAATCAAAAATATGGATTTATCAATCAAATCGAAAATTTTCAGATGCCGAGTTTGCTTCAATCGACACACAATTAACAGCATTTTTGTCACAATGGCAAGCCCATCAAATCGAATTAGAAACAGGATATTTACTAAAATATAATCGCTTTATAATAATTGCCGTTAACCAAGATGTTCAAGCAGCAACAGGCTGTGCAATTGACAAATCTGTTCATTTTATTCAAAGTTTAGAACAACAATTTGGGGTTGATTTGTTAGACAAAATGAATGTTACCTTCAAAAACGGCGAGCACATAGCCCATAAAACATTGATCGACTTTAAAAAAATGGTCAAAGAAAAAGCCGTTACCGAAAACACCATCATTTTTAACAATCTGGTCAATAATATTCAAGAATTTAAAGAATCGTGGGAAGTAGCTGCGATTGACAGCTGGCATAGCCGCTTTTTTTAAAAAAAATATAATGAAAAATTTACTTATTTTAGTGCTATTTAGCACACAATTAGCCTTGTCGCAATCACAAAAAAATGCAGTTTTAGAATCAAACAAGCAACAAATTTGGGTTGATAGCGTTTACAACAAAATGTCATTTGAACAAAAAATTGGTCAGCTATTTATGGTTGCTGCCTGGTCAAACAAGGATACAGTACACACTAATAGCATCGAAAAATTGATCAAAAATTATCATATTGGTGGGCTTATTTTTTTTCAGGGCGGCCCAAAACGTCAAGCAAAGTTAACAAACCACTATCAATCTTTAGCAAAAACACCCCTATTTGTCGGAATCGATGCAGAGTGGGGCTTGTCGATGCGGTTGGATTCTATAAACAGATTTCCTTGGAATATGACCTTAGGTGCCATAACCGATTTGAATTTAATCGAAAAAGTAGGGCAAGCCTATGGCGCTCAAACCAAAAGAATTGGAGCACATTTTAATTTTGCACCAGTTTTAGACATCAATACCAATCCACGCAACCCCATAATTGGAACAAGATCATTTGGCGAAGACAAAATAAATGTTACAAATCATGCCCTTCGGTTGATGAAAGGAATTCAAAGTGAAGGTGTATTTGCGACAGGCAAGCATTTTCCAGGTCACGGCGACACAGAAACAGACTCGCATCAAACTTTGCCAATAGTGAATTTTACAAAAGAGCATCTTGAAGAAACAGAATTTTATCCCTACAAAAAACTTTTTGCTGAAGGACTATCCTCGGTTATGGTGGCACACCTAAATGTACCTAGCCTTGAATCACGTCTCAATTATCCATCCTCACTCTCTTATAATGTAGTAACAAATATATTGCAAAAAGAACTCGGTTTCAGAGGTCTTATATTTACTGACGCACTCAATATGAAAGGTGCTAGCAACTTCAAGACTCCAGGTGATATCGATTTAGAAGCATTTTTGGCCGGAAATGACATTTTGCTATTTGCTGAAAATGTACCACTTGCTACCGAAAAAATTTGTGTCGCCTATCAAGACTCAATCATTAGCGAAGAAAGATTGGCTTTTTCTGTAAAAAAAATACTAAACTTTAAATTTAAAGCAGGATTAAATCATTACCAACCCATCGAAATGAAACATTTAGACGCCGATTTGAATACCATTCAAAATCAGGCTTTACAATATGAATTATATGAAAATGCGATTACAGTTCTGAAAAATGACAACGAAATTTTGCCCATAAAAAATATTGAAAAACAAAAAATCGCCTATGTCAAAATGGGTGACGATCACAATGAAAATTTTGTTACCACACTCAACAAATATACCGAAGTAACAGAATTTTCAGATTCTAATTTAGATAGTCTTTTGGTCAAACTCAAACCATATTCAACGGTGATAGTTGGCTATCACAAAGCAGATGGAGCATGGAAAAAACACGATTTCAAACCTGAAGAATTGTCAAAATTAGATTCAATTGCAAAATATAACCGGGTGATTTTGAACCTATTTGCAAAACCATATTCCTTGTTGTCAATTCTTAATTTTGATAGAATCAAAGGCTTGATTGTTTCTTATCAAAACACTGATGTAGCGCAGGTTGTGTCTGGGCAGTTAATTTTTGGAGCTTTTGAGTCCAAAGGAAAATTACCTGTTTCTATCAACAATTCATTTGCGGTAAATATGGGTTTAAAAACAACGAAAAACAACGTTTTAGGTTTTACGGCTCCAGAAAATGTAGGGATGAGTTCAGAAATTTTGACAAAAATTGATAGTTTGGCACAAAAAGCAATAAACGACAAATTGACACCCGGAATTCAAATTTTGGTAGCAAGAAAGGCTAAAGTTTTTTATCAAAAATCTTTTGGATTTCAAACCTATGAAAAAGATCAAAAAATCACAAATACGACCTTATTTGACGTAGCTTCTTTGACAAAAATATTAGCAACCCTGCCAAATGTCATGCAGATATATGATAATAAACAAATACATTTGAACACAAAGTTGGGAAAAATGTTGCCCATTTTTGAAAATTCAAACAAAAAAGATATCGATTTTAAATCGCTTTTATCTCATTATGCCAAACTGCAAGCTTGGAATCCCTTTTATAAAATAACCCTGGATAGTTTAAAAAACCCATCTTCTAAATATTATTCTAAAACAGCTGAAAACGATTTTGTAAAACAAGTAGCAAAAAACATATTTATACGAAATGATTATCATGATTCTATTATGAAAATAATTGTTGACAGCCCACTTTTGCCCAAAAAGGAATACAAATACAGCGATTTTACGTTTATTATTTTAAAAGAATTTGTGGAAAAAATGACCAAAAAACGATTGGAAAATTTATGCCAAGAGCAGTTCTTTGAGCCACTCGGAGCCACTCATACTTTATTCAATCCACTTCAAAAATTTGACACCAACAAAATTGCACCAACAGAAATCGACACTTATTATAGACATCAACTTCTTCAGGGATATGTACATGATATGGCAGCAGCAATAGATGGTGGTGTTGGTGGGCATGCAGGTTTGTTTTCGACGGCAATAGATGTTGCAAAAATCATGCAAATGTATTTACAAAAGGGAAGTTATGGAGGGCATGATTTTTTTAGCTCAAAAACATTTGATGATTTTAATACCTGTTATTTTTGTGCAGAAGGCAATAGACGTGGCTTGGGCTTTGATAAGCCACAGATTGAAAAAGAAGGGCCAACATGTGGTTGTGTTTCAAAATCAAGTTTTGGCCACACCGGTTTTACTGGAACTATGGCTTGGGTAGATCCTGAAACAGAAATTGTTTATGTGTTTTTGTCAAATCGTACATTTCCCGATTCTGCAGCAGCTAATAAATTATCAAAAGAAAATATTCGCGAAAAAATTCAAAAAATAATTCAAGACGCAATTATAAAATAATAAATCAATTTATAGATTGTTTTTTTAATAACAAATAAATGATAATCGGTGCCCCAATAATCGAAGTAACTGCATTGATTGGCAATGTAAAATCGCATCCTGGCATTTGAGAAATAGTGTCACAAAAAAGCATTAAAATAGCACCAAACAAACAAGTTCCGGCTAACAAAACACCATGTTTGTTGGTTTTGAAGATAAGCTTGGTTAAATGCGGAACCGCCAAACCAACAAAAGCGATTGGACCAACAAAGGCGGTGATACTACCTGAAAGCAAACTTGTCGAAAACAGTATAGATAATCTTGTTTTTGAAACATTTTGCCCCATACTTTTAGCATAATTTTCGCCAAGCAGCAAGCCATCAAGCGATTTGATAAGGCATAAAGCAAAGAGCAAACCTATGAGCACACAAATTCCTAAAATTAAAATTGATTCATAATCTAAATTTCCTATATTTCCTAAACTCCAAAAAGCAAATTTTTGAAGAGCAATAGCACCACTAAAGTTGGTTAAAACACTAACAAAAGAAGCTACAAAACTGCTAAAAATGATTCCAATAATTAAAATTGTAGCCACATCTTTGACTTTATTGGCAGCAATAATTACAAAGAAAAAAACCAAAAAACTACCTATGCAGGATGCCGAAATTAGACCGAATGTCGATATAATAAAACTTGAAACCTGGTCTGGCAGCAACGATGAACCCAAAATTAGTGCCGAAACTCCCAAACTAGATCCCGAACTTAGCCCTAATACATAAGGGTCTGCCAATGGATTTTTGAACAGTGTTTGCATCATCAGTCCTGCAATCGAAATTCCAACACCAACTAGAACTGCTACTATCGCTTTTGGAAGTCTAAAATTAATAATAATATATTCCCAAGTAGCTTTGCAACCAGTTTTGCCACAAATACTTTCAAAAACCACTTTGAACGGAATTTGAACCTGTCCAAAAGACAGATTAACAATAAATGCAATAAAAAGCAAACCCACAAGTGCCAAAAACGGCAATAAATTTCTATTTGTTCGCATGAAAATTTTCAAATCTAAAGCATTATTGAAATCAAAATACAAAAGTACACAAAATTTGTAAAAATTTTATTTTAGCTTTTCAAAAAAATAGGGTTT
Source organism: Bacteroidota bacterium (assembly GCA_043748255.1). GTDB lineage: Bacteria > Bacteroidota > Bacteroidia > Flavobacteriales > Flavobacteriaceae > Flavobacterium. Next base: position 7,565 of record JAYTNQ010000032.1, on the reverse strand, counting down.
ATAATTTGCTAAAAGTTCCGGATGCAATATTTTTACAATATCTTTCAACACGATATCTGGTCGATTTGGTGCCAATTCATAATACAATATACCACCAGTTTTGCCTATTTTGTTTCCAAATGTAAAAACATTATTATTTTTGAAAGCTTCAAATTGGGCATAATGAGGATTGCTCTGTAACATGGCTGCTTTGGTTCTAAATTGACCCGAACTAAACCAAAAATCTGCATGATTTGCTTTTTCAAAAACAGTTTCGAACGAGAACGAGTTACTGCCTGTGCCAGTGGTATTTTCCCACAAATACTGTGATTTTGCATCTTTTAGAAACCAACAACCCCAACTATTCCCTTTTGGCAAATTCCAATGATCCTCAAAGCAATCGCCTATCAAAACCGTTGGCTTTTTTATTGCTGAAAGTGCTAATTTTTGGGTAGATTCATATTCATTTTTAATTTGCAAAAAAAGCCGGTTTGCCAATGGGGTTTTGTTGTATAAAACACCAAAAAACTTGATCCATTCTGCTTTCCCCAATGGTGTTTGTTCATTCCAATCGCCGTTTAAAACCAATTTCAAACCACTTTTTTGTATGTTTTCAAAACCTGGATTATTGTTATCTATGCCATATCCAACTATAACATCTGGCTGTAAATTAAGCAAAACTTCCAGATTCATATTTTGATTGTTTCCCAATTCTTCAACCTTATTTTGCGCTATCATTTGACGCACTTTTGGCGACGAAATATAATTTAGACCCGGAAAACCTATCAAAGTTTTCTCGACACCAAGCATTTCTAATGAAGGAATATGAGTTGTTGAGGTTACAACAATTGATTGAATTGGTACTTTAATTGCTGTATATTTTTGTAAACTATCAGGTATTTGCGACAAATTTTGTGATAAGACATAGGTATAATTATTTTCAGATGTTGGCCAAGGCTTTTTTACTGTTAAAATTGAAAAAGTTTCAAAAACTCGAATGCTAAATCCCGAAGCAAACGCAACAGAATTGTTTTTTTTGAAGCTATTTTGATTAGTGGATTTGTTGCAACCCATCAAAAAAATTATCAAAAAAGTTAATATTCCTGTCTTGAAAACTCTTCTATTTGGTTTTATTTTAAATTGTATAATATATTTGCTCATTTGGCTATTTTTTTGTCATATAATCCTCAAAATAAGCGAAATGTCAACTGCACTTTCGCTTTTTTATTGTTTTTTAAAATTTCGAATTACTATGCTAACTTAGGTTTTTTCAAAAATAATAAAATTTTCAAAAAAAACAAGCACTCGCCCAAGATATTTCAGCCTTTTACAATCGATTATCACAAAACACCGATGGCTATATTTTGAAAATCAACTATTGCAAATTTCCAATTATAATTCTCAAATTTCAATTGCTTTTGTACGAATAATATATATTTATTTATTTGGCGCACACTATCCGTCCAGCACACTACCTGTCCCGCTGCACGCTATATCTTTTTGGATTTTCTGAAAAAGAAAATTCAAAAAGGATGCCGCTACATCGGGGCGATTTTAGACTTTTAGTTTTTCAATAACCTCAAAAAGAGTACCTCCTTGCATTCAGTACAAATCAACCGCATTTTATCTCATGGATTTTGATTTTGTGGTGTTTAAAAATTTCTTAATTTCAACTCATTAATGGCTTTTCAAACAATCAAAACAGTGGCTGTTTGAAAAGTGCATATTTTAGATTTACTCCAAAAACAATAAATTGTGATTCAAATTCAATTTTTTATGTTTTAGAAACTTTTTAATTGTTTTTTTGATTGGCCAAATTTCTTATGTTTTTGATATTTTAGTTTTGACATAGGGTTGATTTATGATTAATTTGTTGCTATAAAATGGGGTTTTCAAAACTGGTGGCTTTTGATATTTGATATAAATTGTTTTTGAAAATTAATTTTGTAGCGTTCAAAAAAATCTCTTGCAGCTACATGCGTGAGGGCAAAGGCGGAGCTCTCCCGTTTCAGGGAAGCGGGAGCCGGAGACCGACCCGCAAGGGGCACGCCCAAAAAAAAAGTAATAATTTTGGCTGTTTTTTTTATAAAAAGTTTACATTTGGTTTCTATTTTAATAAGACGCAGCCTATGTATAATTCAAAAATAAGTGGTCTTGGTTTTTATGTGCCTGATAATGTGGTAACAAATGATGATTTGGCAGCTATTATGGACACAAATGATACCTGGATTCAGGAGCGCACGGGTATTGTAGCGCGGCGACACATCGTGCCAGGGCAAGATTCTACCACGTCGATGGGCGTAAAAGCGGCCAAAATTGCGATGGAGCGAGCAGGCGTTTTGCCACAGGATATCGATTTTGTGGTCTTTGCCACTTTGAGTCCAGACTATTACTTTCCGGGTCCGGGGGTGATGGTACAGCGTGATTTAGGGCTTGGAACCGTAGGTGCGCTTGATATTAGAAACCAGTGTTCGGGATTTGTTTATGCCGTTTCGGTGGCAGACCAATATATTAAATCTGGGATGTATAAAAATGTTTTGGTGATTGGCTCCGAGGTCCAATCCAAGGCATTAGACATGACAGATCGTGGGCGAGGAGTTTCGGTGATTTTTGGTGATGGTGCGGGAGCGGCTATTATGACGCGCGAAACAGATTTGACCAAAGGTATTCTTTCGACGCATTTGCATTCCGAGGGGCAACATGCCGAAGAGTTGATGCTCAAAGCGCCCGGAATGGGCAGTCGCTGGGTGAACGAAATTTTGGCCGATAACGACCCAAATGACGAGAGCTTTTTGCCGGTCATGAACGGTCAATTTGTGTTCAAAAATGCCGTTGTTCGATTTGCCGAAGTTATCAACGAGGGTTTGGCGGCCAATAATCTAACGGTTGCCAACATCGATTTGCTGGTGCCACATCAAGCCAATTTGAGAATTTCGCAATACATTCAACAAAAATTCAAACTCCGTGACGATCAAGTTTTCAATAATATTCAAAAATATGGCAATACCACCGCAGCTTCAATTCCAATAGCCTTGACCGAGGCTTGGGAGCAAGGCAAAATAAAGACCAATGACACCGTGGTTTTGGCAGCTTTTGGCAGCGGTTTTACTTGGGGTAGCGTCATTATAAAATGGTAAAAATGAAAAAATATAGCTGGATCATCATGCTCGCCTCTGGACTGTGGTGTGGCTTTGAACAATCAAAAACAACTCCAAATATGTGGATTACGATAGCAAGTTTTGTGATTTTTATGATCGCAATGATGCAGTTGAGTGCCAAAACCCCTTCAAAAAATCAAGCAAATGACAAACTTTCTTAAAGGCGACAAAGTTACAGTCATCGACGACGCGCTCGATGGTGTGGTGATTGGCAACATTGGCAACAAAATTATGATCGAAACCACCGATGGTTTTGAACTCGCATTTTCTCCAAACGAACTCATAAAGATGGATAATAACCAGATGGATTTGAGCCTCAAAAACCAAAGTATGCGCGCTGTGATTCAAGAAAAAGAGATTCCAAAAGCCCGCAGTTTTATAAAAGAAAAAAAGGCAAAATACGACCCCGGCATACCCGAATTTGATTTGCATATAGAAAAATTGGTCAAAAACCCAAAAGGCATGACCCACTTTGACATTCTCACCCTGCAATCCGAAACCGCCAAGCGGCACCTTGACTTTGCACTTCGCAACCGAATTCCAAAAATAGTGTTCATCCACGGCGTAGGCGAGGGGGTGCTCAAAGCCGAGCTCGATTTTTTGCTTGGACGTTATGAAAATGTAGTCTTTCAAGATGCCAATTTTCAAAAATATGGCACCGGCGCCACCGAAGTTTATTTCAAACAAAACAAATAATTTTTTCTCTTTTTTGGCGCACAGCATCAGTCCCAGCATACCACCGGTCCCGCTGCACGCTATATCTTTTTTTGGTTTTTTTCAAAAACCAAAAAAAGGATGCCGCTACATCGGGGCGATTATAGACTTATTGTGTTTTCAAGACGTTATTCGTAGCGTGTTGATTGATAACCGCAAATGGTTGCCCAAACAAAGTAGTTCGTTCTTATATACTTCTTCATAGTTTTGCTACACATTTATTAGAAAACGGAACCGACATCCACTAAATACAACAGTTTCTAGGACTTGCAAGCATCAAAACCACAACGATCTACACACACCTTAGCAGTAAAATAGTAGATAAAATACAAAGTCCACTAGACCAGCTAGAAAACAAGCTAAACCAAAAAGATGATTTAAAAAAAAAATTAATAATTGCTTGTATCTAAAAAAATAATATTATTTTTGATCAATATTTGAAAATGCAATCAATATAAAAAAATGTTAAAAACGCAAGAACTTTCGTATATTTACTAGTTATGTGTCAGCTTCAGAAAAAATCTGCTGAAATAGGACGTTTAGAAATTAAAATTAACGAAAATGGAAATAAAAAGATTTTCAGAAGAAGAGGAAACACTTATGTGGAATTTTGTAATATCCACATATTGTTTATCTAAACAGAATTTAGAAAAACCTGTTGGAAGTGTTGAAATAATTGAAATAATTGAAAAGATGCAAAACGAATAGAAATGTTTGCTAACCGAAAAATGACGCAAGAAAATTACCATACAACTTTTGATATTCATTACGAAATGAGTTGTAATCAGTAAGTAAAGAAAAGTGAATAGCAGTTTCAAAAGTATATCTAACATTGCCATCGATAAAAAACTCATCTGTTTTAGGATAATTTTCATTTAGAATTTTATCTAATTTGTTTTCTGTGTTTTCAAATTCAGTGCGTGCAAACCTAAATTTTGAAATATCAGAATAATCTTCATTTTTTAACTGTTCTAAATATTGAGATAAAGTGTTATATAAAGTTTCGTTTTCTTTTCTTAGTAATTCTTTCCCTTTTGTAACTTCGTTATTGTAGTCTTGTTGGCTGTAAATAGTCATAATTGAAAGTTTAGAAACCAAACTTACAAAAATATTATTAAATTGCGTAGATAAAAAAATTAAAACATGGAACATAGTATTGGCACAGGATTAATAGTAGGTATAGTTACAGCAAGTAGTTTATATGTTTGGAATTCAGAAAGTTTTACAAAACCACAAAAAACCGCATTATTGATTTGTGCAATTTTTCCACCAGCACAATGGGTTGGTATAATAATTATGTTGCTTTACAATAACTATATTGAAAGTAACTCAGTTGAAAAGGTTACAGAAAGAAAAGTTGAACAAAATACTAATACTTTAAATTCACAAATCAGAAACTTAAAAGATTTAAAAGAAAAAGGCATATTAACTGAAGAAGAGTATAAAACAAAAGTTAAAAAAGTTGAAGCAGAAAAAGCAGAGCAAAAACTAAAAAATTCAACAGAATACAAACAGCTTAAAAGTTTACTTGATAGCGGAATATTATCAAAAGAGGAATTTGGTAAAAAAATTGTACTTTTATACAATAATGAAGTTATCTTAAAAGATAAATTAGAAGATAAACCTCTTGTACAAAACTTTCCAAAAATTATTCAGGTTTCTTTCATAACTAATAAAGGAAAAATTGAAATTGAATTAAACAGTATATACGATTACCCAGAACCTGGTAAGAAAGCATATAAAAATGGACATTTAGCACCTGATGGAAAATATAAAATTAAATTTATGTGGTATGTTCATATTAAAAATGGCATCATTACAAAAATTACTCTTTTTTAACTCCTATAGCACAATGATAAAAAGCCGAACACATAACAGGCGTTTGGCAAGATTGCGAATTTTGTAGTAAATTCACGTTTATTTCTCGCAAGAAATTTTATCTTTGATAGAAAATAATCGGTTCCGAACTTCGCAACCTCGCCAAGCGCCGGAACGTGTGTGACTTGAACAACAGAACTATCTGTTGGTGCTTTAAAACAGATGATGGTAGGTCCATCAGTAACGATTTTCAGGAGTAGTTACTAAACCACCTTATGCAGCATGAATTGGAAACAATCGTGTTGTGAGCGATAAGGAAAAACGGCAACATTGATTGCTGTAGGTGTTTCTATGTGAGTTGAACGAAAGTGAACCAACGACGAAGCCTCGTAAAGGCAAAAGACGATGTCAAAAGTGAGTAGTTACGTTTGTATTCACGACAGAGTGTACCGGACACCTGATTACTGGGTACACGGCATCCGGGGTAAAGTTGGCAAGACGCATAGATGGGCTGTTTTAAGGAACAAGTGAACTCTATATCGCGCTGCAAAATCACAAGAGGAAGCAGACAACAAAGGATGTGGTTGAGATATAGGGGGCAGACCTAGTCGTAGTAGCGATGAAACTTTTGTAATGAGAGTGGAGCCAAGGACTAGGCATAGTAAGTGAAAGTAATTATTAACAACCAATCAAACGGAATGATTGACTATTACCAAACAAAATCACAGCCAATAACCAGAGTAATGGTTTGGCAGGCATACAAAGAAGTGAGAGCCAACAAAGGCAGTGCTGGCATAGACCTTATGGGTTGGGAGTATCTTGAACAAAACAAGAGCATCGAACTCTATAAGCTATGGAATAGACTAACCTCGGGCAGTTATTTTCCTCAAGCCGTCAAACAAGTGGTTATACCCAAGAAAGGAGGCGGAGAGCGACAATTAGGCATTCCAACTATTTTAGACCGTATAGCCCAACAAGTAGTCAAACTACATTTGGAAAAAATAGTAGAACCACTATTTCATGAAAATTCGTTTGGGTATCGACCCAATCGCAATGCCCATCAAGCCGTAATTCAAGCCAATAAAAACTCGTTTAACCACGATTTTGCCATCGACTTGGATATAAAAGGCTTCTTTGACAACATCGACCACGAACTATTAATGAAAGCTGTAGGACATTACTGTAAAGACAAATGGGTTTTAATGTATGTAGAGAGATGGCTTAAAGCAGGCATAGTGCAACCCAATGGAAATTTTGTAGCCACAAGCACAGGAACACCACAAGGAGGGGTAATGAGCCCACTTTTAGCAAACATTTTTCTACACGTTGTTTTCGACAAATGGATGGAAAAACAGCATCCAGAGAAACCATTTGAACGATATGCAGACGATATTGTGGTGCATTGCAAAACAGAAAAACAGGCGTTGTATGTGTTATATCTCATACAAAAACGCATGAAAAACTGTCGTTTAGAATTGCATCCAGAGAAGAGCAAGATAGTCAATTTAAGAGGATTTTCGCAAAAGAAATATCCCAAAGGCTTTGACTTTTTAGGCTTTACAATACGTCCGAGTTCATTCAAAATCAAGGATGTCGTAAAAACCATTCCAAGCATTTTTGTAAGTCAAAAGTCAAAGAACAGTATCATAGAAAAGTTCAAGAGCCTGAAGATTCACAAAAAACGAAAAACCATAGAACAGGTAGCCAAGGAGATAAACCCAATCATTAGAGGTATCATCAACTACTATCATAAATTTCGCAAGAGTGATATGGCAAATGTGTGGCGACAACTCAACTCAAGACTACTGAAATGGGTAAAATGGGAAAAAGATTTGTACAAAATGGCGTCAGTTCGATACCTGAAAACAAAATACAAAGAAAAACCCAATTTATTCG
>JAYTNQ010000031.1:0-2097 GCA_043748255.1 Bacteroidota bacterium | reverse complement strand
CTTCCAAAGATTTGGCAAATCCCAACAATAATTTTTTTAATATTTCAGAATTTGGAATCGATACAAAGCTTAATTTTCCACGTATTTTGATGCCTTTCAAGACAGAAAAAATCATCCCAAAAAACATGATTCCTTCGACGGTTTTAAACCTTGGTTTTGCCAAACAAAAAAACATAGGGTTAGACAAAGAAAATTTTACAGGGTCATTAACTTATAACTGGACACCCCAAAAAAACAAAACCGCAAAAATGGATTTGCTTAATTTACAATATGTTAATAATGTGAATATTAACAATTATTTTAATGTCTATAATTCTTCGTATCGAGCCCTAAATACTTATGCGAAACTCTATAATACCAACCTCGATTTGCTTGATAGCAACGGTAATTTGACTATTCAAAGCGGTGGTGCAACGCAGTTTATAGACGCCGTTTTGAGTGGCATAACACTTACAAACGATGACGTTTTTAAAAAAATTAGCAGCATCGAAGAAAGACGAAAACGATTGACAGAAAACAATTTGATTTTGGCTACCAATATCACTTTTTCAAAAACCACAAGGACCAATTTGAACGACAATAATTTTTATAGTTTTAAAACCAAAATCGAAGAAGCCGGAACACTTTTAACCCTTTTTGCAGCAGCATCAAAATCGTTGGATGGTCAAAAAACCAAAAAAACCATTTTTGAAACAGAATATTCTCAATATTTTAAAACCGAAGTAGAATTTGTAAAACATTGGGATCTTGCCAACGAAAATATTTTGGCAGTGCGAGGTTTTTTGGGCGTTGCAATACCCTACGGAAACTCGTCATCTGTGCCGTTTTCGCGAAGTTATTTTGCAGGCGGCTCCAATGATATCAGGGCGTGGCAGCCATACAGTTTGGGCCCGGGAAGTAGTGGTGCCACCAACGATTTTAACGAAGCAAATCTAAAATTTACGGCAAGCGCAGAGCTGAGATTTAAGATTTTCAACAATTTTAAAGGAGGCCTATTTGTAGATTCTGGAAATATCTGGAACGTTTTTGATAATATAACCGAAAAAACTGCCGTTTTTGAGGGTATAAATTCACTGAAAGACATAGCAATAGGGTCTGGATTTGGTCTTAGATATGATTTTAGTTTCTTTGTTGGTCGTCTGGATTTGGGTTTCAAAACGTATAATCCCGCCAATATCGAAGGTCAAAAATGGTTTCAAGATTTTAATTTTGCGCATTCCGTTTTAAATATCGGAATTAATTATCCTTTCTAAAAATAAAAATATTATTTTTGCACCAATAAACTAACCAATAAAAAAAAATGAGCCACAACATAAAACCGGGCGTTGCTACAGGCGACGAAGTTCAAGCAATTTTTGCTTATGCAAAACAAAAAGGATTTGCATTGCCAGCCGTAAACGTAACAGGATCAAGCTCAATAAATGGCGTTCTTGAAACCGCAGCCAAATTAAATGCCCCCGTAATCATTCAGTTTTCAAACGGTGGCGCACAATTTAATGCCGGAAAAGGCTTGTCAAATGCCAACGAAAAAGCAGCAATTGCAGGCGGAATTGCAGGCGCAAAACACATTCATACTCTTGCCGAAGCCTACGGCGCTACCGTGATTTTGCACACAGACCACTGCGCCAAAAAATTATTACCATGGATCGACGGGCTTTTGGACGCCTCTGAAAAACATTTTGCCGAAACCGGAAAACCGCTATACTCCTCACACATGATCGATTTGTCTGAAGAACCAATCGAAGAAAATATCGAAATCTGTAAAACCTATTTAGAGCGAATGAGCAAAATGGGCATGACCCTCGAAATAGAATTGGGTATCACAGGTGGCGAAGAAGACGGCGTGGACAACTCAGACGTGGACAGCTCAAAACTATATACACAGCCCGAAGAAGTAGCCTATGCCTACGAAGAGCTTTCAAAAATAAGCCCGAGATTTACAATAGCAGCAGCCTTTGGCAACGTACACGGCGTTTACAAACCCGGAAATGTAAAATTGACCCCAAAAATTCTCAAAAATTCTCAAGATTTTGTTCAAAATAAATTCAATACCGGAGCCAATCCAGTTGACTTTGTTTTTCATGGTGGATCAGGCTC
>JAYTNQ010000030.1:0-2114 GCA_043748255.1 Bacteroidota bacterium | reverse complement strand
TGAGTGCTGCGTTGATGGACGGTAGTACCCAAAAAATGAGTGGCGTGATCAACATTGAAGCGGTTCAAAATCCAATTTTTGTAGCCCAAAAATTGATGGGTGTTGATGATCGCATTTTAGGAGGTAGTGGAGCCACAGATTTTGCCAGACAAAATGGGTTTCCCGTTTTTTCTACAGAAACTGCCCAACGAAAGTCCGAATATGAAATCAAAAAAACAGCAACTGGAACAGGAACAGTAGGTTGCGTTGCCATTGACGCTTCACAAAATATTGCCGTTGCAACCTCAACTGGAGGCAAAGGCTTCGAAATACCAGGACGCATTTCTGATTCTGCCACCGTTGCAGGAAATTTTGCCAACCAATTTTGTGGCGTGAGTTTGACTGGCGTTGGCGAAGATATTGTAAGCAATGCCACAGCAGCAAAAATTGTAACACGCGTTACAGATGGTTTCAATATCAAAGCAGCTTTTGAAAAAACTTTTGAAGAATTGGCTGTTTATGATGGATTTGCTGGCGCAATTGCCATAGACCATCACGGAAATATCTATCATCAAAATTCGCATCCAACGATGGTTTTTGCAAGTTTTGATGGTCAAAAGCTGGATGTTTTTGAGTAAATTTGTATAAAAAATGAACATTTATACTTCAAGATTAAATTTAAGACCCGTTTCAAAAAATGATTTACAAGCGGTTCATGACTTGCATTTGTTGCCACAAACCAATGAATTTAATACTTTGGGTGTTCCAAAAAACATCAAAGCAACCCAAGAAATTATCAAAAATTGGGTAAAAAACAACGAGTTGACCATCCCAAAAAGCCATACTTTTGTGATTGAAACAACTCTCGAAAAACAGTTTGTTGGATTAATTGGTATAAATTTGGGCAAAGAAAAATACAAAAACGCCGAGGTTTGGTTCAAAATACATCCGCTATTTTGGAACAATGGTTTTGCAACAGAAAGCCTAAAAGCCGTTCTTGAATTTGGTTTTCAAGAATTAAAACTCCACAGAATCGAGGCGGGATGCGCCATTGAAAATACAAGTTCTGTAAAAGTATTAGAAAAAGTTGGTTTGCAAAGAGAAGCGCACACCCGCAAATTATTGCCTTTAGCCACAGGTTGGTCAGACAATTATGGATACGCTATTTTATCAACAGATTAAAAAAAGCCGCCTTTTCAGACAGCTTTTTTAATATAATCGATGTTATAATGAAACTATTTTCCAAAAAGTTTGCCTAACAAACTTCCAAAACCACCCTTTTTGCTCACAGCTTCCATGGCATCACTCATATCAACTTTGCCATCGGCGTTTTGATCCAACCCAAATTGAGAACCATATTTTGAAACCGCATCCATCAAACCAGAATTTCCAGCACCTCCAGAAATAGCACTTACTATATCCGAAATTTGAAAACCACTTTCGTTTGGATCATTAGCTTTGCCCATCAAAGAGCCCAGCACTTTTGGAATCAAACTTCCGGCAACACCCGCTGAAGCATCACTGCTCAAACCAAATTTTTCGCCCAAACTTCCCGTCAATTGCTCAGTCAATTTTTGAACTACAGGATTTGACGCATCAACATTGCCGCCTTTCAAAAGCCCTGCCAATTGCTCGGTACCGCCATTTTCGGTCAACATTTTTTGAAGCCCAGACAATATTGAGCTACTCGCCTCGCCCATCACGGCATCATTATGTTCATTTGGAACCGCAGCGTTGTTCACCACATCATCCTGTCCAAATTGTTGTACTAATTGTGTTAATTGCTCAAACATATATGTTATTTTATTAAAATTAAAAATCAAATTTAAACAAAAATTTTCAAAACAAACTTTTTATCAAGCAGTTTTTAATAAACTGATAATTTGTTCTGCCAATTCGGTTCCAATTCGATCTTGAGCTTCGGCCGTTGCAGCACCAATATGTGGTGTCAACGAGATTTTTGGATGCATCAAAATCGTCATTTCTGGCGATGGCTCACTCTCAAAAACGTCCAAACCAGCAAACAAAACCTTGTTGCTATTCAATGCCGCAATCAAGGCAACTTCGTCCAAAACGCCTCCACGGGCACAATTCACAATGCCTACCCCGTCTTTCATAGCAGCAAATTCAGCCGC
>JAYTNQ010000029.1:0-5786 GCA_043748255.1 Bacteroidota bacterium | reverse complement strand
GTCAATTTGAATTGATTTTTTTACAAAATTGTAAGAAAAAACAATACAGTTTTTAAAAACTTGCACAAAAATACGACTTATCAACTATTCTCAAAAACTTAAATATATCTTAATTACTAATTTATATTAAATCTAAATAAGAATTTCTTTTGATTTAGACTACAAATTCTTACATTTGTTTAAAAAACACCACTTTATGAATTATTTTATGCCCTCTTTGAAATTGCTAACCTGCTTTTTTATTTTATCTTTCTCTAATTTAATTTTTGCCCAAGGTCAAAATATAACTGTAAATCAAAGCGAAAAGTTTGAAATGCTACTTATCGAAAAACGAAAATTAAATTTGAGCTCACCACAAAACGATCGATATAAAATTGAAATTTTTAATGGCGATGCCGAAAGCACCAAAAAAGCATTAGTAGATTTTAAAAAAGCCTATAAAAGCATAGATGCTTCAATTGCTTTTTTTACTCCTCTATATAAAGTTGTTGTTGGTAATTTCAAAAACCGCTTTGAAGCCGAGAAAACACTCATTGATTTGAAAAAAATTTATAAAACGGCTCATATTGTAAAACCAAAAGATTAATTAGTTTATATTAATTTCTTGTATAAAAAAAGTCCCATCCCCTTTATCTACACTAATGGTATAAATTCCAGAAGATATAGGCACAAAATTATAAATGGCATCAAATTCAAATACTGGTTGAGTGCATACACAACCCCCATATTTTGCGATAACTTTTATGGTTTTTTGATTGCCTACATTAGTTTCTTCAAATTTTAAAAAACCCCCACAACCGTTTGTGATCCAGTAGGTTATTACAATCGGTATTTGCTGTCCTATTTGTCCTGTCAAAGGTACAACTGCCTTTAAAACTGGCGCAGTAACTATAGCCATACAGTTTTGATCTGTATCATCTGCTTGTTTTTTATCTACAGAACATCCGATAAAAAAAAATAAAAACACAGCATAAACAAGCGGATAAAACAATGTATTTTTCATATTAATTTTGTAATAAATCAATTTTTTGATTGATTTTGTTCAAAAAAACATGATATTCGGCAGGCACGTTTGTAAGAAATTGATCAAAAACCCAAAATTTGTGAACGCCCCCAACTTGGTATTCAAAATACAATCCTCCGCCATCACTCGCATCGGGGAGCCCAAAAACAGTTTTTGAATCTGTAAGTAATGCCGGCGGAAAATCAACCATTAGATTGGAAACAGCATTGTATTTTTCTACAGAAAGCGCCTGAAAATTTCCAACATAAAAATCATTCCATGATGGATATGTATCATTTGAATCCTCAAATAAATGATTGTTTTGAATTTTGAAAAACTCGATGCAGCTTTCGCCTTCGCAAAAACCATAAAAACGACCAAAAACTACCTGATCCGTACTGTTTTCGACTGGGGTTTGAACCTCATTCTTGCTACAAGAAACTGAAGATGCTATTATAATCAGTAAAAACAGAGTGCAAATGTGATTTTTCATTTTTGTAATATTTAATTTAGAATACAATGATTAATTCAAAAGTGTTTCTGAATATTTTGAATTATGAAAGCGGATTTTTGTTAAACAAATTTATACAATTTTTTTAAACTTACAAGCGGGTATAAGTTTTTCGTGAAAAAGAGGTGCGCATTTGGATTGGATTTTTTGTTGAAAATGAAAATAATCGTTACTCCATTTTAATTCAAAACAACAGATTCTATAGCTATTCTGGGCATATTGCTGCATGGCGAAACCAATAAAGACCAGTTCATTTTGACAGCAAGTGGAAAAGTTGCTGTTGATAAATTGATATTCGAATTGGGAGGCAGTTGATCAAATCGATATGTTGTCTGCTCACCAGAAATCGTGATAAACCAGCCGCCACAACAAGGACAAAGGGCAAAATCTTCTCCCGTGATCAGGGCCGTTGATTCAAATTCGGGGGTGGTTTTAGAATCAGACTTATCACATCCTAAAAAAAGGAAAACAAAAGTCAAAATTAAAAAAATAGATCTTTTTGATAATTTCATATTCGATAGTTTTATACATTAATTTGAACAACAAATCCTTCATGAGCTCGAACATTAAAAACAGTGCCATCCTGAAAAATAAGATATTGTGCTTTGATACCAACCAATTTTCCAAAAAACGAGGGTTGCTTTTCAAGACTCAAACTCTGGATTTTTTTTGGATATGACAATACTGGAAAATCCAAAATGGTCAAATTGGTTTGATTGGTATCAAAAAAATCTTGAACTTCTATTGGAATCAAATTTTGCAAACCCGATTTAACAGCCACCAAATCTGCGGTAATAATGTCGTTTTTGAGCATTTTTTGCCAATTGGTTTTGTCAACAAAATGGTTTTTGAGTGCAACTTCAGTAATGCCCGCCAAATAGCGATTTGGCACTTCTACCACTTCAATAGCTTGGCTTGCTCCTTGATCTATCCATCTTGTTGGTACTTGGGTTTTTCGGGTTACGCCCACCTTGACATCGCTCGACAACGCCAAATAAACAATGTGCGGTTGCAGTTGCACCTTGATTTCATATTCCAAATCGCGATCTTCTATATTTAAATGTGCAGTGCTTAACTCTGGTTTCAAGATCCAATCTCCTGCTGATGCGCTTTGTGTGGCACAATCATAACAGTATCCCTGTCTGAAAATTTTTTTCTTTTTGTTGCAATTCAAACATTGATAACCAACAAAAATAATTTCTATATCTTTTTTTATCAACTGATTGATATTCAAAAAACTGTTTTCAAAAACCAAAAAATACTGAATAGGATTCCCCATTTCTGTTTGCATTTTGCGAAGAACGCCTTGATATGTCATAAGTAAAATTGCTAAAAATGAAAATAGTTTTTTAGTTTTATAAAATAAAAATAGTATTTTTGATGATTCTGTAAAATTAATCTTTTTTCGTATTTAAAAAAAACTTTTCAAAAACAAATTGTTCGTATGCCATTTCCAATCATCAACTCGATCGCAACCTGGTTTTTGAAACAGCGTATCCATCAAATGGAGCTGTTTTTGAAATACCCAAATGAGGTGCAAGAAGAGTTGTTGCTCAGTTTGATCAAAACTGCTGAAAATACAGTTGTTGGAAAACAATATGATTTTTTTTCGACAAAAAGTTATGCCACTTTTGCAGAGCGAGTGCCCATTGCTACCTATGAAGATCTTGAACCACTGATAAGTAGAACACGACAAGGCGAACAAAACGTGATTTGGGAAACACCCATAAAATGGTTTGCCAAATCTAGCGGCACAACCAATGCAAAAAGTAAGTTTGTGCCCGTAAGTGACGAAGCTCTTGAAAATTGTCATTATAAAGGGAGCAAAGATTTGTTGTGTTTGTACCTTAATAACAACGAAAATTCCGAAATGTTTTTAGGAAAAAGTCTTCGTTTGGGCGGAAGCTCCCAAATTTATGAAAACAACAACACATTTTTTGGCGATTTGTCGGCAATTTTGATCGAAAACATGCCTATTTGGGCCGAATTTAGCAGCACGCCAAACAGTAAAATTTCGCTAATGAGTGAGTGGGAGACCAAGCTTGACGCGATTATCAAAAGCACTCTTGCCGAAAATGTGACCAGCTTTGCAGGGGTTCCGTCGTGGATGTTGGTTTTGCTGAACAAAGTATTGCAAGAAACAGGCAAAACCAATTTGATGGAAGTATGGCCAAATCTGGAAGTATATTTTCATGGCGGTGTTAGTTTTGACCCATATCGGGCGCAATATCAAAAAATGTTGCCTAAAAATGATTTCAAATACTACGAAATATACAATGCTTCCGAAGGCTTTTTTGCCATTCAAGACCTCAACAACTCGAGCGATTTGCTGCTCATGTTAGATTATGGTATTTTTTATGAATTTATTGCCATGGACGATATTGAACAGCAAAACCCAAAAGCAATACGCCTCTCTGAAGTTGTTTTGTTCAAAAATTATGCAATTATAATCACAACAAATGCTGGATTATGGCGGTATATGATAGGCGACACCGTTCGGTTTACCTCATTAAACCCATACAGAATAAGAGTTACGGGCAGAACCAAGCACCATATCAACGTTTTTGGCGAAGAGCTTATTATAGAGAATGCCGATGCTGCTATTGCAAAAGCGAGTCGAGAAACACAAACCGAAGTAATTGATTATACCGTAGCACCAATTTTTATGGAAGGATCACAAAAAGGAGGACATGAATGGATGATTGAATTTAAACAAAAACCAGACAATATTGTTGCTTTTCAAATTATTTTGGACCAAACTTTGCAAAACCTCAACTCCGACTATGAAGCCAAACGATATAATAATATGACGCTAAACCTTCCTAAAATAAATGTAGCACGAGAAAATTTGTTTTATGATTGGCTAAAAACACAAAACAAACTTGGCGGTCAGCACAAAATTCCTAGATTGTCAAACCAACGAACCTATATGGAACAACTCAAAAAAATATAATATGAAAAAAATTGCTATCGTGTTGACTATCTTAACTTTGACAGCCTGCAAAACCACAAATCATTATGGTTGCAGAGGAAAACAATGCGTAGAAAACACACAAAATCAAGATAAAAGCGAAGTCTAAATCACTCATTTTCATGTTTGCAAAGCCATTGAATATCGGCAATCAAACGTGCAATCTCCTTTTGACTAGTGCCGTCATAAAATCCCCGTATGCGTTTTTTAGTGTCAACCAAAACAAAATTTTCTGTATGCACCATGTCGTATAATTCTGATGGTTTTCCAGTCTTTACGACCAAATATGATTTGCGTGCCATATAATAAATCGCCTTTTTGTCGCCGGTGACCAAATTCCATTTTGAATCCAAAACGCCTTTTTCGATAGCATATTTTTTGAGCGCCGGGACGCTATCTTGATCAGGCAACACAGAGTGCGAAAGCAACATCACTTTTGGATTATCTACAATTGCAGCTTGAACAGCAACCATATTTCTAGTCATAATTGGACAAATAGACTGGCAAGTTGTAAAAAAGAAATCTGCAACATATATCTTGCCTTCATAATCTTTTTGGGTAATTATTTTTCGGTTTTGATTTAAAAAAGAAAAATCAGGAATATGGTGGTATTTACTAACATATTGTACCGTAGAATCCACCAATTCTGGATTTACATCAATTGGATTGATGATAGGTAATTTTTTTTTTGGTGACAAAATATGATACGAAATGGTCAAAAAAACTATCGAAAAAACCACTACTATGATACCAAAAAGGGCTCTTTTGTTTCTGAAAAACATGATTTTAAATTTCGAACAAATTTACAAAAAAACACACACAAATTATCATCAAAACCAAAGTTTTTTTTTCTTTTTTTGGCGCACACCAGCCGTTATTCACGCTTTCAGTCCCGCTGCACGCTATATCTTTTTGTTTTTTCCGAAAAAGAAAAAACAAAAAGGATAACGCTACATCGGGGCGAATTTTGACTTTCAGAATTTCAAAAAACAATTTTAAAAAAATACAACACAAAACCAGCCAATAATCAATCCAAAATCCTTTTCTTTGTGTTATAAATCTGCATGTAACGAAACATTTATCCCTATTTGTGGCGCTGTTTTTTTTGATTTATTGTCAAAAATCAGAAGTAGATTATCAAATATTTTCATCATATCCTAACATAGAAGCCACTTTTGCAAACCAAATAGGTTTGAATCAACTGGCTAATTATGCCAATCAACTAATCCTAAATTAAATTACCAGATTTTCAAGATTTGACAACTTTTCAAGATTTGACAACTTTTAAAAAGTTGTCAAAT
>JAYTNQ010000028.1:0-2118 GCA_043748255.1 Bacteroidota bacterium | reverse complement strand
CACAAAAAGAAGCAAAAATAAAAACACAACAATTGCAAATTCAAAAAGAAAAAACGAATAAATATTTTGCTTTTGGGGGCGTTGGTTTGTTGGTATTAACTCTAATAGTTGGCTTGGTATGGATCAAAAACAAACAAGCAAAAACCCAATTAAAAACCCAAAACACTTTGCTTATTTTGCAGCAAAACCTCAACGCCATGCAACTCGACAACCTTAATAAACAACTCGACCCGCACGAGATAAAAAACATACTTGCTAATATATCGCCCGAAATACAACGAAAAGCACCAGAAGCGTATGACAAAATGACCAAACTGCTTAACTTAACAAGTGCCAGTTTGAGTACAAATTCTATAACCGATAGCATAGAAAACCAATTAAAACAAGTTGACGATTACTTATCATTGGAACAAAATGTTTTGTCGGTTTTGTTAAATTACACAATCAAAAACACTGTTGACACAAGTAAACAAATTCCAAGATTGTTATTAAAAAATCTTGTTGAAAATGCAATAAAACACGGCATCAAAAACAAAAAAGAAGGTGGCGATATCAACATTGCTTTATCAGAAATCGATAACAAAATAAAAATAACAGTTGACGATACAGGAATTGGAAGACAACATGCTATTTCGCACGATAGCGGTATTGGCACAACTACCTACATTAATCTTTTTGAAACATTAAATAAAACCAACTCACAAAAAGCAAGTTTCAACATTATTGACAAACATCAAGGAACAAAAATTGAAGTTGTTATTCCTATTGATTATAAATATGTGTAACTTTGCTAAAAACAATTACGATGAGAACTTCCAATTTTGAACCACCAAGATATACTTATGCAGATTATAAAAACTGGAAAGAAGATTGGGAATTGGTCAACGGTTATCCCTTTCAATTATTGCCTTCTGCTTCACCAAAACATAATTTGTCAATAATAAATTTTATTGTTCAAGGAAAAAATTCATTAAAACAAAATGATAATTGTAGTTGTTTACTTTTTTCTGAATTAGATTGGAAAATAAACGAAGAAACAGTTGTTCGTCCAGATCTGATGATCGTTTGTGGGCAAACAAGTGCTGATTATTTAGAATTTCCACCAGTATTAATTGTAGAAATGATTTCGCCAACATCAATTAAAAAAGATCGGGTTATTAAATTTGAGTTGTATAGAGAGCAAGGAGTAAAATATTATTTGCTTGCTGATTATACAAAAAAAATTGTTGAAGTATTTGAATTGATTGATAATTTTTATAAACAAGTCGCAACCAATACATTTCAATTAGATAAAACGTGTTCTATTGAATTCGATTTTGAGGATATTTGGACTTAAATCAAATTAATATTTTAACAAAATTCCCTTTTGGGGTTAGAGCCTATGAACCACAACTATATCATAATTGAAGACCAAAAAGGAGCTTTAGAAAACTTGCAAATTGCATTAGAACCATATACCAATTTATTTTTTAAAGGTACAGCCGAAAACTTAAAAGAAGGACTTTCGTTGTGTTTAAAACAAAAACCAAATCTCATTTTTCTGGATGTTGAATTAGGTCAAGAAATAGGTTTTGATTTAATTCATGAACTTCGAGTTTTTTATACCACATTGCCTTTTATCATTTTGACAACCGCACACGATCATTATGCAAAACAAGCCGTAAACAATGATGTATTATACTTTCTATCAAAACCCATAGATAATGGCGAATTGCAAAAAGCTTTAACAAAATTCGAAAAAGCCCAATCCGAGCAACGTAACCATATAGTGATAAAGGATAAAAACGGACATACGCTAATGCAATATGAAGATATTGTTTATATAGAAGCGCAAAGCAATTATTGCATATTTTATTTAAAACACGGCAAGAAAAATACAGTATCAAAAACACTAAAAGAAATTGAAAATTTGTTGCCAAACATTTTTTTACGAACCCACAAAAGTTTTATGGTAAACACACAATTTGTCGAGAAGATAAACACCACCAAAAAACAAATTACGCTAAACACCAAAACCGGTATAATAGAGGTAGTTGCTGACACCAAAACCAAAATTGACGAAAATTTGAAACTAAAAGCTACTGAGACTATAATTTCAATAGGCGAGAGTTATTTAGA
>JAYTNQ010000027.1:0-2122 GCA_043748255.1 Bacteroidota bacterium | reverse complement strand
TGATGGTGTTTTTTAGTGCTTCGATGGCTGATGCGTTTGTAAAAGCGTTGTCGTCAACGTGTTGTGCATATTCGTCTGCGCCAACTACATTGAGGATTGAGTAGCTATTATCTGGGTTTTTTTTGACACGGCTTGTCCAAAAATCGGCTGTTTCTTTGAGCACTTTATATTCAGATTTGAGCCAGGTTTTGTCTTGGGTCATGGCATAATAATTCCAAAAAGCGATGGCTACGTCTGCGGTGATATGTTGTTCAAAAATGCCTGTTAGTGCCCATGTTGGTGTTGCTTCTTCGCCTGTATCGTCGCTTTCCCAGGGATACATAGCGCCTTTGTAACCATAAATGGTGGCTTTTTGTTTGGCTTTCTGCAACCGATCTGATCTATAATCAAGACAGGATTTTGCCATTTCGGGTTGCAATGCTAATAGTGTTGGATACATCCAAAGTTCGGAATCCCAAAAAATATGCCCGTTGTAGCCTTGTGAGGAAAGCCCCATCGGTGCTACGCTTTGTCTGGTTTCTGGGCGAATATAGGAGTAGAGGTTGTAGAGTGCAAAGCGCACGCGTTGCTGGGCGTCTAAATCGCCGGTGATTTGAATATCGCCTGTTTTCCAGAGCACATCCCAAGCTTTGTAGTGTCTGTCTAAAAGTTTGTCTATGCCTTCTTGCAGCGCAAATATAGGTTGTCTTTCAGACTCATTGAGTGGGTCTGTAATGTCTTTTGAGGTGCAAATTCCGCCGGCAATTGCAAAACGGTATTTTTGGCCTTTGGATAATGTTTTTGTAAATCCAACTTCGTCTCCGGTTTGTGTCAGAGCTTCGGATTGCTGGTCGAACAAAAAGGTTGTGGATGCCGAAATGGTATATTTTCCGCGCAAAGTTTTGGCTGTTGTGCCAAAAACGGGCATCAAAAACTGATTGTCTTTGAGCACTCGAAACTGCCGTTTTGCGTCTTTGAGTTCTTCTGGCACGACCATATAATTGTTGGCTTGTATGCTAATGTCTTTGGTTGGTGTAATTTCTATAATGGCCATGGCAGAGTAGGGTATTGCTCGGTTTGCCAAAATGGTATAACTAATATTGGCAGCATCTTTAAACGAAAAGGAAGTGGTGCTTGTGCCTTGATTCATCGAAACTACTTGGCTCCAATTGTCGATATTATTGCCTTCAATAAGCTGATTGTCAATGCTTAGATGCAAATTCAGAAATTCTATTCCGCGAACTATTCTGCTGATTCCGTTTTCGGGACTTGCTTCATAAACGCCATTCAAGATAATTTCTTTGGTTTTGAGAGGTGTGTCGTCTGTTACAATTCCAATTTGCCCGTTTGCCATGGCTACGCCAAAATAATTTTCACGAGAATTTGCAGTCAAATGCCATTCGTCAGATTTTTGTTGTGCATAAAAACAACTTGTAGAGCATAAAAACAGGAGTAAAAAGGAGGGTTTTTTCATAGTGTTGATAATTTTTTATTTGAAATTAAATCATCAAATAGATTTTCAAATGTATCTATTTTTTATCGATATTTCAAAATTAAAAAAAAATGTTAAAAGAAAGATTTTGTTTTGTTTTTATTTTACTTCATTTACTTCAAAAACGACACTAGTTCTTTGTAAAGTAAGGTTCGGGTTGATGCCAACTTTCATCAAAAAATCTCCAGAATATATTTTGTCTTTGTTTAAAGTTGATTTTGTTTCGCCATACAAATTGATTTCTCTAATCTTATAATTTTTTTCAGGATCTAAACCGTTTAGTGCAATTGGTCTTTCGGTTGCAAAAATTTTAAACCTATTATTGGTTAAATAATTGAAAACGATGGCTTTGGATTTTGACTCTTCTACATACATCAGCGATGCAAAATCATTGTTATCTGGGCTTGCAAGCCGAAAATTATCCCCATGCCACACTATTTTTTTATATTCATTATAATTTGAAAGTGCCGTTTGACAAAATGATTTATCGGTCGGGTTTAATTTGTCAAAAACAATATCAAACCCAAGTTTGCCCATACTTGCGATATCTACTTTAAATTTCATTGGCTGTTTTCCCCAATCTGTGACGTGATTGTCTGTGGCAATAGCGGGAAAAAAATAGGAATAGTGATATTGCATAAAAATTCTTTC
>JAYTNQ010000026.1:0-2127 GCA_043748255.1 Bacteroidota bacterium | reverse complement strand
AAAGGAAATTTTTATCCTACTTTGAATGCAAATGCCTCTCACTCTTGGAATATTGGTTTGAACCAAAATATTACCACAGGATTGTTAGAAAACCAAACCACCCAATTTACATCGGCAGGTTTTAATTCAAACATTGCTATTTATAACGGTTTGCAAAATCAAAATCACCTCCGAGTAGCCCATTTGTCTATGATCGCTGCGCAATACAAAAGCACAAAAATCAAAGATGATGTTTCGCTCAATGTAGCAAATGCTTTTTTGCAAATACTTTTTAACAAAGAAAACCTAAAAGTGCAACAGCAACAACAGCAAAATAACGAAAAACAGTTGCAACGCACGCAAGATTTGGTTGTTGCAGGCACAGTGCCTCGTGGCGATTTGTTGGATATAAAAGCAACATTGGCTGCAAACAAACAGGCCGTAGTGATTGCAGAAAACGCATTATTTATCTCAAAATTAAGCTTGGCGCAGTTGCTTCAATTATCTGATTATCAAAATTTTGACGTAGAAGACGTGAAATCTGATCTCAAATCAAATGCTGTAATGCTTCAAAGCCCAGCCACAATTTTTGAAAAAGCAAAGACACAACGTGCCGAGATAATGATCGCCAAAACCAACCTAGAAATAGCCCAAAAAAATTTGCTAATTGCCAAAGGTGCTTTGCAACCCAATTTGCAAGGGTTTTATAGTTTTAGTACACGTGCGTCTTATTCTGATAGGGTTGTTGGTTTGGATGCTTTTGGAAAACCAATTTTGAGTGGCCCGGCACCACTTTTTGATCAATTTAGTGATAATAAAGGACATTCTTTTGGTATGCAACTCAACATTCCAATATTTAATGGATTTGCTACCAAAAACAATATTGAACGTAACAAAATCAACATTGCCCGAAATCAAATGACTTTGAATCAGCAAGAAACAGATTTGGAGCGCAACATTTATACAGCATTTTCTGACGCAAAAGGAGCTGTAAAAACTTATGAATCAGCAGTTTCTACATTAGAAGCTCGTACAGAAGCCTATTATTATGCCAAAGAAAAATTTGCAGTTGGTTTGCTCAATTCATTTGATTTGAACCAATCTCAAACCTTATTTGCAAATGCCGAATCAGAAGTTTTGAGAACCAAATATGATGCTGTTTTTAGAATAAAAATTATCGAATTCTATTTTGGAATTCCAATCAATCAAAATTAAAATTATGTCAAAAAAAACAATTTACATTACGTTAGGAGTTGTCGTTATCGCAATAGGAGTGCTGTTGGGCTTGTCTAAAGCCGGCTATATTGGCAATCAAAATAAGGGTAAAGAAATTGAAATCGCAACTGCAAACACGATGACGATTATAGAAACGGTATCTGCTACAGGCAAAATTCAGCCTGAAACCGAGATAAAAATATCGTCTATGGTATCTGGCGAAATCATTGCACTCCCCGTTATTGAAGGACAAGTTGTAAAAAAAGGCGATTTGTTGATCAAAATCAACCCAGATTTATATACTTCAGGACTTAATCGAACGGTGTCAAATTTGTCTGGTACAAAAGCAGGTTTGACCCAAGCCGAAGCACAATTTAGCGAAGCAAAAACCAGTTATGAACGCAACAAAACCTTGTTTGAAAAAGGGATAATTTCAAAATCTGATTGGGAAAAAGCTATTGCCGCATTTGAAGTAGCCAAAGCCAGCAAACAATCTGCTTTCTATAATGTGCAAAGTGCCGCAGCTACTGTAAATGAGGCCAAAGACAATTTGGGACGTACAATAATTTATGCTCCAGCAAACGGCACTATATCGTCGCTTGCTGTCGAGTTAGGCGAGCGAGTTTTGGGCACACAACAAATGACAGGAACCGAGATTATGCGCGTTGCAAACTTGGATAACATGGAGGTTGAAGTTGATGTAAACGAAAACGACATTGTAAAAATAAGCGTTGGTGACTCGGCAAAAGTTGCGGTTGATGCCTATCTCAAAAAAGAGTTTAAAGGATTGGTAACCAGTATTTCAAACTCGGCAAGTACTACATTGACCGCCGATCAAGTAACCAACTTTAAAGTAAAAGTAAGGATTTTGAAAGCTTCTTATCAAGATTTGATGGAAGGAAAGCCCGATAGTTATTCTCCATTTCGCCCAGG
>JAYTNQ010000025.1:0-14593 GCA_043748255.1 Bacteroidota bacterium | reverse complement strand
ACCGATTGGTTTGATTGATAAATTTGATGGTAAAAGCAGCTGCTTCAGAAATGGTTTGCATGGCGGATAAAATTTTAGTCAAAAATACCAAAATATTTCAATTTTCGCACAAAAGCATTTTTTTATTTTTTTATTAAAAAAAATTTAAAGCCTGGAAAAAGTCTATTTTTTTTCAGGTCAAAGTCAACACTTTTTCATAAGCTTTTCTGGGAAAGCCTCTAAAAAAAACCTCCCCACAAAGGGTATATCCCGATTTTTCAAAAATATGCAACATCGCATGGTTGTCAAAATTGGTGTCGGCTTTTATGCTATAAATATGATTGGCTCTTGCAAAGGCTTCAATATTTTGAAGTATTATTTTAGACAAACCTTTTTTTAGAAATGACTCTGAAATGGCAAATCTATGAAAAACAACAAAATCAGTATTGCTTTTCCAATTTCCGTTAATTTTTGCATAAGCAGGTTCGTCGTTGATCAAAATGGCACAATACCCAACAACTTTTTGTTCATAAAGCAGTACAAATCCTGCTCCTTTTGCAATGTCATTTTGTATGATTTCAAGATTTGGATAGCCGTCCTGCCATTGAAGGCTGCCTTGATTTTTTCGGCGCAAAATAGCTTGTTTTAAAACTATCCAAATTTGATTTTGATCTATATTCGTGGCTTTTCTAAATTGATAATTCATTTGAAATTAGTCAAATTTCATTTCCATAATGTCGCCTTCGATGATCAAATTAGCTTCTGTAGAAGCAATTATATGTTCGACTGTAACCCCCGGAGCCCGTTCTAATAGTTTGAAACCCAAAGGTGTAATCTCTAAAACCGCCAGTTCTGTCACTACTTTTTTCACACAGCCAACACCTGTAAGTGGAAGACTGCATTTTTTTAAAATTTTGCTTTCGCCTGCTTTATTAACGTGCATCATCGCAACAATAATGTTTTCGGCAGAGGCTACCAAATCCATAGCACCTCCCATTCCTTTGACCATTTTGTTGGGTATTTTCCAGTTGGCGATATCGCCATTTTCTGCAACCTCCATTGCGCCAAGAATTGTCAAATCGACATGTTGCCCCCTTATCATTCCAAAGCTAATTGCCGAGTCAAAAAAACTTGCTCCAGACAATGTAGTAATGGTTTGTTTGCCTGCATTGATAATATCTGCATCTTCAAGGCCATCAAAAGGAAATGGCCCCATACCTAGCACACCATTTTCGCTCTGAAATTCGACTGAAATATCTTTGCGAACATAGTTGGCCACCAATGTTGGAATGCCAATACCAAGGTTTACAAAATAGTTGTTTTGAACTTCTTGTGCAATTCGTTGTGCGATTTGATTTTTGTCTAAAGCCATTTTTAAATTAATTTCAAAAGAAAATCTAATCAAACTACACTTTTACAGTCCAATCAAAAATATCTTCGGTTATATGATATTGAATATCAGTGAGTTTGTCTTTTAATAAAAGCGCAAATGAATTTTCGTTTTTTGGAAGTTCATAATAAATATCTTGAAACGAAAAACCAACTATAGGATTAACAACCGCTGCTGTGCCAGCACCAAAAACTTCTTTCAAAGTTCCTTTTTTGGCGGCATCAACAATTTCTTGAACCAATACAGGTCTAATTTGTACATCAATATTGTTGTGTTTTGCCAAATCAATCAAGCTTTTTCGGGTAATTCCATCCAGAATTCTCTCGCTTGTTGGGGCAGTGTATAAGGTGTCGTTGATTCTAAAAAAAACATTCATAGTACCAGCTTCTTCCAGTTTGGTATGTGTGGCATCATCTGTCCAAATGATTTGTTGAAATCCCTTTTCGTTTGCCAATTTTGTTGGATAAAATTGTGCAGAATAATTGCCCGCCGCTTTGGCAGCACCAATTCCGCCATTGGCCGCACGGCTAAAATGCTCGGCAATAATCACTTTTACTTCACCCGAATAATAAGATTTTGCTGGCGAAAGAATGATCATAAACCGATATTGTGACGAGGGTGCAGCTATAACGCCACTTCCAATTGCAATCATAAATGGCCTAATATAAAGCGTGTTTCCTATTCCTTTTTTGACCCAATTTCTGTCTAAATTGATTAATTGGTGCAAACCAGACATAAAGATATTTTGGTCAACCTCGGGCATTGCCATTCTAACGGCAGATTTGTTAAATCTTTCAAAATTTTGATCTGGTCGAAAAAGCCAAACCTCGTCATTATCATCTTTATAGGCTTTCATCCCTTCAAAAATGGCTTGTCCATAATGAAAAACCTTGGCTGATGGATCCAACAAAAACGGTTCATAAGGGGTAATTTGTGGTTTTTGCCAAGCACCATTTTTAAAATCACAGACAAACATGTGGTCTGTAAAGGTGGTGCCAAAAGAAAGGTTTTCAAAATCTATCGTGTCGATTTTGGAGTTTAAAACCGGCGCTATATCGATTTCGTGAGTGATTTGTTGACTCATTTTAATTAAATTAAAAAACATTAAGTTCTTGTCTTTCAGATGCTTAATGTTTAATTTATACTGAAATTATTGCTAATTTTTTTTTTGCTAAAATAACAAAAAAACAACACCAATTGTATTATTTGAAGGTTAAATTTCTTCGATTTTAAAACCCATATTTTATCATTTTTGAACCACAATTGCTATCAAATTCCAGCAATTTCTCTGATTTCAACAATTGTTTTTTGTGCCAATGAATCTGCCAATTCTTGTGATTTGGCTTCGGTATAAATTCTGATAATTGGCTCAGTGTTTGATTTTCGAAGGTGAACCCAATTGTTTTCAAAATCAATTTTCACGCCATCTATAGTAGTGATTTTTTCGTTTTTGTATTTTTGGATCATCGCCATCAAAATACTATCTACATCTATTTGTGGCGTTAGTTCAATTTTATTTTTGCTCATAAAATAAGCAGGATAAGAAGCTCGTAATGCTGAAACAGACATTTTTTTATGCGCCAAATGTGTCAAAAACAACGCCACACCAACCAAGCTATCTCTGCCATAATGCAATTCGGGATAAATAATGCCGCCGTTGCCCTCGCCACCAATAACGGCAGCTGTAGATTTCATCAAATCTACTACATTCACTTCGCCAACAGCACTTGCTTGATAATTTCCATTATGCCATCGAGTCACATCTGCAAGGGCTCTTGATGATGACATATTTGAAACCGTATTACCAGGCGTTTTTGACAATACAAAATCTGCACAAGCCACCAAGGTGTATTCTTCGCCAAACATTTCACCATCCTCACACACAAAAGCCAGCCTGTCAACATCTGGATCAACAACAATACCAAGGTGCGCTTTTTGGGCTACAACCAATTCTGAAATGTCTGTCAAATGCTCTTTTAGCGGCTCCGGATTGTGCGGAAAATGGCCATTTGGGTCACAATATAATTTGACTACTTCAACGCCCATTAACTCCAAAAGTTTTGGAATTATGACGCCTCCAGATGAGTTTACGCCATCAACAACAACCTTGAATCTGGCATTTTTTATGGCTGCAACATCTACCAAAGGCAAATTCAAAACTTCGTCTATATGAATATCCATATAGGCATCATTGTCAAAAACTTGTCCCAAATCATCAACGTCTGCAAATTGAAAATCTTCATTTGCTGCAATTTCCAAAATTTTTAAACCTTCTTCTCCGCTAATAAATTCTCCTTTATGATTCAATAATTTCAAAGCATTCCATTGTTTTGGGTTGTGCGAAGCCGTCAAAATAATGCCGCCATCGGCTTGCTCCATAGGCACGGCTATTTCGACAGTTGGCGTTGTTGAAAGTCCCAAATTGATGATATTTATGCCAAGCCCAATCAAGGTATTTATGACCAACTCGTGAATCATAGGTCCCGAAATGCGCGCATCACGCCCAACAACGACGGTTAATATTTTGTTTTTATCTATATTTTCAGATAGAAGCCAGCTACCATAAGCGGCTGCAAATTTGACTGCATCTAATGGTGTCAAATTTTCGCCAACCTTGCCGCCAATCGTGCCGCGAATGCCTGAAATTGATTTGATTAATGTCATGATTGTTTTTTTTTACAAATATAAAAAAGTTGACTCGTTTTTGACTTTAAGTTTAATAGAAATCTAAAAAAATTGCACATATTCACGGATTTCGTTTTAAAGCGTTGATTATTAGTGAGTTGAATTTGTGTTTTTGAAAAACAAAATAAAATGCAAAATTGTTGTGTTTTATAGAATGAAAATCTATATTTGCAACCGCTTAAATAGCAATATTTGAGAGGAGAGTTGCCTGAGTGGCCGAAAGGACATGTTTGCTAAACATGCGTATGGGAAACTGTACCAAGGGTTCGAATCCCTTACTCTCCGCACTCGGGGTGTAGCGTAGCTCGGTTATCGCGCCTGCTTTGGGAGCAGGAGGCCGCAGGTTCGAATCCTGCCACCCCGACAAATTGCTGCTGCAATTGCAACAAATGGACGCATAGCTCAGCTGGATAGAGCACCTGCCTTCTAAGCAGGCGGTCGAAGGTTCGAATCCTTCTGCGTTCACTAAATTTATGATATTCAAATCATTACAACCTAAAACTTTATATTTTATATAAGGTTTTTTTGTTTTTAAACCCTTTTCTATTCTATTTTTAATAATATTGGTTTTCAATTCTACATTTGTTTTTATTTTATATAAATTTGCAGCTTAATAATGCAAACTTTTTAATGATGAAAAAAGTAGTAATCGTTTCGGCCGTTAGAACTCCAATAGGTAGTTTTATGGGTGCTTTATCAACTGTATCTGCTCCAGAATTGGGGGCGGTAGCTATAAAAGCCGCTTTGGTCAAAATCAATTTGGATCCAAATTTGGTCGATGAGGTGATTATGGGCAATGTAGTTCAGGCAGGTATTGGTCAAGCGCCTGCAAGACAAGCAGCACTTTTAGCTGGATTGCCACACTCGGTAGCCTGTACTACGATCAACAAGGTTTGTGCCTCTGGGATGAAAGCTGTGATGCAAGCCACACAAGCCATTTTGGCTGGTGATGCCAACATTGTTGTTGCCGGCGGGATGGAAAATATGAGTATGATTCCGCATTATTTGCACATGCGAAATGGCAACAAATTTGGCCCTGCCACTATGATTGATGGCATGCAAAAAGATGGTTTGACAGATGCTTATGACCATACACCAATGGGGGTAAGTGCCGATTTTTGTGCTGCAACGCACAACATTTCGCGACACGAGCAAGATGATTTTGCCATTGCATCTTATCAAAAATCAACAAACGCCTGGCAATCCGGAAAATTCAATAATGAGGTTGTACCCGTTTCAGTAGCACAGCGTCGAGGCGAACCAATAATTGTATCACAAGACGAAGAATTTCTGAACGTAAAATTGGATAAAATACCAACCTTGAATGCGGCATTCACAAAAGATGGCACCGTGACGGCAGCAAACGCTTCAACCATAAACGATGGTGCAGCAGCATTGGTTTTGATGTCTGAAGAGCAAGCAAAAGCACTAAATTTGACTCCTTTGGCATATATAAGAGGGTATGCAGATGCAGCAAATGAACCAAAATGGTTTACAACCGCTCCGGCAAAAGCATTGCCAATTGCCGTTTCAAAAGCTGGTTTCCAAATGGAAGACATTGATTTTTTTGAATTAAATGAAGCTTTTTCGGTGGTTGGATTGGCCAATATCAAATTATTAGAAATTGACCCAAGCAAAGTAAATATCAACGGAGGCGCAGTTTCTTTAGGACATCCTTTAGGTTGCTCTGGAGCAAGAATTTTGGTTACGCTTTTAAACGTTTTAGAACAAAATAATGCCAAAATTGGAGCAGCGGCTATTTGCAACGGCGGAGGCGGTGCCTCGGCAATTGTCATCGAACGTTGTTCATAAAAATAGCCAAAAAAAATGTTTGGAATCTGTAATCTTTCTAATATTCCGCTGAGAAGCGAACCAAATGATCGAAGCGAAATTGTATCGCAATTGTTGTTTGGTGAGCATTTTGAAATCACTGAGCAAAGATTGCCATGGTACAAAATTAAAACACAATTTGATGATTATGAAGGCTGGATAGATCACAAACAATGTCAGACAATAAACCAATTTCAGTTTGAAAAACTATCTCAAGCCCCCGTTTTTTTAAGTTCAGATTTGGTAGAATATACCACAAACTCAAACGGAAACATGATGCTAATCCCTTTGGGGGCAAGTCTTTCTTTTTTGAATTTTGATGACATCAACATCGAAAAATTTGAATTTGATGGCAATAAAATTCAGGCAATATTATCCAAAAAAAATTTGTTGCAAACTGCATTTATGTACCTCAACGCTCCCTATTTGTGGGGCGGAAAAACCCCGTTCGGAATAGATTGTTCGGGTTTTACTCAAATGGTTTATAAACTAAATGGTTTCAAGCTGCCCCGTGATGCGTCCCAGCAGGCTCTTTTGGGCGAGGCTTTGAGTTTTATAGAAGAAAGCGAACCGGGTGATCTGGCATTTTTTGATAACGATGAAGGTTTGATAATTCATGTTGGCATCATCATGAAAGATAATTATATTATTCACGCAAGCGGAAAAGTGCGCGTAGATCGCTTAGACCATCTTGGGATATATAATGCACAAACCAACAGACACACCCATAAATTGAGGGTGATTAAAAAAATAATGTAATTGTTTCTCCTCTAAATCTTCAAATTTGTGCGCTATTTTATTCACTTTTCATACAACGGTACCCACTATCACGGATGGCAAGCGCAGCCAAATGCCAAAACGGTGCAAGAAACATTAACTCAGGTTTTGGTCACTATATTGGGAACAAAAATTCAATTGACTGGAGCAGGTCGAACAGATACAGGGGTTCATGCCTTGCAAATGTATGCTCATTTTGACAGCGATTTGCAGATTGATACTTCAAAAATTATACATAATGTTAATGCTATGCTTCCAAACGACATTGTTGTTTTTGAAATTTTTGAAGTAAAAAAAGAGGCTCATGCCCGATTTGACGCCACAGCACGCACCTATCAGTATCATATTAACGACCATAAAAAAGTTTTTTCAAATGATTTAAGTTGGTTTTTTAATAAAAAATTAGATGTAGATTTGATGAATCAAGGAGCAAATTTACTGCTCACGCACACGGATTTTGAATGTTTTTCAAAAACCAATACCGATGTAAACACTTTTAACTGTTGTATTACCGAAGCATTTTGGCAGGTAAAAAATAACGAATTGATTTTTACAATAACAGCCGATCGGTTTCTAAGAAACATGGTTCGCGCCATTGTTGGCACGCTTTTGAATGTTGGTTTGCACAAAATAACTTTGTCAGAATTTGTTGAAATCTTGAATAGCAAAGATCGCAAAAAAGCAGGTTTTTCTGTTCCGGCACATGGTTTATTTCTTACAAAAATTGCATATCCTTTTTTATAAAAGTATCAAAAAAAATTGTAATTTGGTTTTTTTTAAACCTATTCTTTTTTTTTATGAAAAACCGCTATTTATTTGTCCTCCCGATTTTGTTTTTCTTGAATTGTACTTCCATAAAACAACACAACGAGCAGCTTGAAAACACCATTCCGGTTGAAAAATTAAAGGCTGATGTTGCTTTTATTTATAAAAAATTTCAAAAATTGCACCCCAATCTATATTGGTATATCGACAAGTCGAAACTCGATTTTAAGTTTGATAGTCTTTCGCAAAGCATCACAAAACCGCTCAAGAGTTTTGAATTTTATAAAAAAATAGCTCCTGTAATAGCCGAAATTCGACAAGGGCATTCTGGTATTTCTCCGGATGCAAAACAACAAACAAAAGCAGAGACAAAAGCACTCATCAAAAAAGGTACTGGTCCATTTTCGCAATTTGAATTTGAGAATGTCGAAGATAAAATGGTGGTTGTAAAAAACAATTCCTACAACAAAAAAATCAAAATAGGCAGCGAAGTGGTGGCCATAAACGGCAAAAAAACAAACGAATTTATCAAACAATACAGCACTTTTTTTGCGTCTGATGGGTATAACACGACTTTTAAAAAATCTAAAACGGTCAAGATTTTTTCAAAAATTTATACCTACGAAAATGATATTCAAGACAGTTTGTTTTTTGATTTTAAATTTAATGATTCTATCAAAACAGTTTGTATTCATCGCAAAAATATGGATACTGCAAACGCCAAAATTAAACCGATCAAAACCATTATTGGAAAAGAACTTCGTCAAAAAAACAAAATCGAAGGCTATAACCCGCTGACCAAGTTATACAACCGAAATTTGAATTTTATGGCACAAGACAGTAGTGTTGCGGTGCTTAAAATTCGTAGTTTTTCTATTGGAAATTCGGATATTTTTTATGAAAATGCTTTCAAAAAGATAAAAAAATTCCAATCAAAAACTTTAATCATAGATTTACGTGACAACCCGGGCGGCAGACTTTCTGAAATTGCAGATTTGTATGGTTATCTTGCAGATTCGTCATTTGTGTTTATAGATACGCCACAAGTTGTTTCAAAAACAAGCCTTTTTAGCATCAATTATTTTGCAGGGCCGTGGTATTTAAAGCCATTTCAACTGGCATTTTCTCCATTGTTTTATGGCTATTTGTATTTTAAAGTGCATCGAAATGATGCTGGACAATTTGTGTATAATACGAGTGCCACGAAGTTGAAACCAAAAAACGCTGATGCTTTTGGGGGCAAAATTTATGTGTTGATCAATGGCGGTAGCTTTTCGGCATCGTGCATCCTTTCGTCAAACTTGAAAGGATCAAAAAGAGCATTTTTTGTAGGGCAAGAAACTGGGGGAGCCTTTAATGGCACTGTCGCAGGGCAAATGCCTATTGTCAAATTGCCACATTCAAAACTGAAAGCTCGAATTGGTTTGGCATTAATTGCACCTCATTTTAAAAACAATTTGGAAGGTCGAGGCATTTTTCCGGATCAAGAAATTTTGCCTACAATTGAGGATAAAATTAAAGAAATTGATCCAGAAATGAATTGGGTTTTGACAAAAATCAAATTAGAAAACCCACAAAACAAATAGGTATGATTTTTTTTAAATGTTTTTTTATAAAAAACAAAGTCCATTTTTTTGGACTATTGATCGGATTGTTTTTGGGCAATTTACTTTGTGCACAAACCAATTTTACGCGCAAAGATTCGTTGCGCGGCGGGATGCGCCCAGCTCGAAGCTGCTTTGATGTTTTGCATTATGGGCTCAATATTCGGGTAGATCCTTTGCAGAAATTTATTGTTGGTCACAACGAAATTGAATTTAAAATTATCGAAAAAACAATTCAAATTCAACTAGACTTGTTCGAAAATATGCAGGTGGACAGTATTGTTTTTGAAAAACAAAAACTTCATTTTGAACGAGAATTTGGGGCAGTTTTTGTAAAATTTGAACATGAGTTAGAAAAAAATAGTATTCAAAAAATCAGGTTTTATTATTCTGGAAATCCAACTATAGCAAAAAATGCGCCCTGGGACGGCGGTTTTGTGTTTGACAAAGATCAAAACAACCAAGATTTTGTGGGTGTGGCTTGCCAAGGCGATGGTGGGAGTTTGTGGTTTCCGTGCAAAGACAGCCAATCTGACGAGCCCGATTTTGGTGTTTCTATAAAAGTTGCGGTGCCAAACGGCTTAATCAATGTGTCAAACGGAAGATTTAAAGCAACTTTAGATTTGCAAAATGGCTATTGGCGATGGGATTGGGAGGTTGTCAATCCAATAAATATTTATGACATTACTATAAATATTGCCAAATATGTTCATTTTGGCGAAAATTACAAAGGACTTGATTTGGATTATTATGTATTAGAAGATGATTTGGAGCGAGCCAAAATTCAGTTTGAGCAAGTAAAGGCGATGATGGACTGTTTTCAATCCAAGTTTGGCGAATATCCGTTTGCACAAGATGGCTACAAGCTGGTTCAAACGCCTTATATAGGCATGGAGCATCAAAGTGCCGTTGCATATGGCAACAAGTTTCAGAATGGGTATTTGGGACGTGATTTGTCTGGTACAGGCGTAGGGTTTTTGTTTGATTTTATTTTGGTGCACGAGAGTGGGCACGAGTGGTTTGGCAACAGTATTAGTGCAGGCGATGTGGCCGATATGTGGATCCACGAGGGTTTTACGTGCTATTCTGAATCGGTGTTTTTGGAGTGTAATTTTGGTTTTGAAAAGGCCCAAACTTATATCAACGGACTTAAAAAAAATATCAAAAATGACCGCCCGATTATTGGACAATATGGGGTTGGCAACGAGGGCTCTGGCGATATGTACTACAAAGCGGCTCTTATGCTTAATACGTTGCGGTTTGTGATCAATGATGACCAAAAATGGTGGGCTATCCTTCGTGACTATTGTCAAGTTTATAGACACAAAATCATTGATACACAAACGGTTGTTTCCTTCTTTAGCAAAAAAACCAAATTGGATTTAGCCCCATTTTTTGACCAATATCTAAACCATCCCCAATTGCCAAAATTTGAAATCATACGCAAAAAAAACAAACTATATTATCGCTGGAATTGTGAAACATCAAACTTTAATATGCCGATAGATATCAAAATTCATGGCGTTTTAGAGCGTATTTATCCTACAAATTTCTGGAAAACAATTCGGATAAAAAAATCTGATATTCAAATTTTGGAAAATCATTTTTTGATACAAATCCAAAAAACTAATTTGTAAGATCAACAAAACTGCCATTTTTTTTTGGATCACAGCTTTCATTTTCAAAAAACCACCTGTCCCGCTGCACGTTTTATCTTTGTTTTTTTCTGAAAAAGAAAAAAAAAAAGGATATCACTACATCGGGGATATTTTAGACTTTTAAGGTTTTCAAACCGAATAAAAGACTTTTGAAAATTGATCTTGTTCCAATTGGTATTCGTCTTGCAGCGACACGCGTGAGGGCAAAGGCGGAGCTCTTTTTGGGCTGGCGTTTTTCAGCCAAGCCCAAAAAAGCGGGAGCCGGAGACCGACCCGCTAGGGGCACGCCCAAAAAAAAAACGCTCTTTGTTGGAGCGTTTTGTGTTATTGAAAGAATTTTTAGTTTCCGAGTGTGATGGTGATTGCTACTCCGTCTTTTGTAAAAATGGCTTGGTTGTCGCAGCTGCCGTCGCCAAAATCGAGTGTGGCGGTGTGGTTGTTTCTTACAAAAGTGATGATGCCTTGACCGATATAGTTGCAATTTCCTTTTTTGATCAACATTGAGGAGATTGTGGCGGTTTGCATTGTTGTGTTTGGAAACACGGTGGCCCAGTTTCCGGTGATGTGAAATATGTTATCGTCTATATTGAGGGGTGTCAGAAATCCTGCGACCATCTCGTGGGTTCGGGTTCCTACACGTGTCACGACTTTTCCGTCTGGAAAGGTTGCGGTAATATCCATATTCATGGTTACGATTGGGTGTGATGGGCTTGTGGCTGTTGTGGCGGTCATGCTTCTTGTAAAAGATTTGTTGCCGTCGAGCTTGATTGCATTGTGATAAAATTCTACAAATTGATAGTTGATGGTGTGTGTGGTTGCGGTTGGGTCAAACACAAAGGTAATGATGATTTTTCCTTTCAAAACATTTCCGTTTGGCATGGTGCAGCCGGCTGGGTCAAAGGTGATTGTTTTTGTAATTTGCTCTCCAATGGCTGGCATAGTTCCAAATTCTGGCACACGTGTTACGGTGGCACATGTTGGCAAATCGCCATTTACGCCTTGTGTACCCATGGCATTTTTGCCCGAAATTCCGTCAGAAACGCCCAATTGACTTTCTACAACTTTCAAAACATCGTCTGTGGCATTGTCTAATTTTGCATTTGCAGTAATTTCTTCGGCGGTTATTCCAACGGCTTCTTCAACTTTGTCTTTGCTACAATTGATTGACAATATAGCTACAAATAATCCGAGTAATATAATTTTTGTTTTCATGATTTTTTTGTTTAAAGTTCAAATATAGTTTTTTTTTTGTGTTATGGTTATGTTTATCATTTATTTAACAATATAGGTATGGTTTTCTTACAAATTTAATGAAAGCTAAAATTGACAAAGACGGCACGGGTTTGCATAGATTGTATATTGCTGGTCCACGGGCTGTTTGGGTCTTTGTCTGGTACAAGCTCGTCTTTGAAACTAAAAACGCCTCTTATGGAGGGCGAAAATTTGAAATATTCAAAATACAAATCGGTTCCGAAACCAATTTCATAAAAATTTGTCCATTTTTTCATTCTAAATACGCCGTTTGCATTGTCGTCATCTACTAGTTGATTACTGGATAAATTCAGTCCTAATCCTGCTCCTGCAAGCAAATAGGGCTTGATGTTTCCAGTTCTTTCGGCAGAAAATTTGAGCAGAAGTGGAAAATGCAAATAAGTTGATTTTACGTCATGAACGGCGTCAAACTGTTTTGCAAAGCCTGGAAAGGTCAAGTTTCTTTGGTTGAAATATAGCCCGGGTTCAAAGCGAATGTCGAGATAATCGTTGATGCGAAGGTTGGTGATCAGGCCCACATTAAATCCAACTGTGGTTTGGTCTTGAATCACGGGTGTTTTGGCTTTGTATGTAAATTTAAAATCATAGCTATTAAATCCTAAAAAATAGCCATAATGGATTTTTTGTTTGTCAAAATTTTCAGAATTGACTATTGGGTTTTTGCTAAACATATTGCCCAATTGGGCAAAAGTCATGGGCGAAATCAAAATCAAAATCAATAAAAATGTTTTTTTCATATTATTTTTTTGTTGCCGAATAAATGGTGGCTACGCCAAAAGTTTGTGGCATAGCTTTTACTTGTATAAACCCAATTTTTCTCAAAATATTGTTTAATGCTTCGCCAAAAGGAAAAACTGCGGCAGAATCTGATAAATATTGATAGGCGGTTTGGTCTTTTGAAAAGATTTTGCCAATCAAGGGGAGGATGTTTTTTGAATAAAAATGGTAGCCTTGTTTGAAAGGTGTTTGCACTGGTACCGAAGTTTCGAGCACCACAAAAACGCCATTTGGCTTGAGGACACGCAAAATTTCGGTTAATCCTGTTTCGAGATTTTCAAAATTTCTAATTCCAAATGCAACTGTAATGGCATCAAAAGTATTGTTTTCAAAAGGCATATTTTCAGAATCGCCCAATACCATTTCGATTTTATGATCAAGTTGTTTTTTTTCAATTTTTTGTCGCCCAACGTTCAGCATTCCAGCCGAAATATCAAGCCCTACAATGCTTTTGGCGGAAGTTTCAGTCATCATAATAGCCAAATCTCCAGTTCCGGTAGCAATATCCAAAACGGTATTTGGGTTTTTTTGTGCCACAATTGACACTACTTTTTTGCGCCATTTTTGGTCTATACCAAACGAAATTACACGATTCAAACCGTCATAATTTTCAGAAATAGTATCAAACATGTGAGCAACTTGCTCTTTTTTTCCTAAATTAGAATCCTTATAGGGTGTGATTTTTACTGGCATTATATTTTTTTACAAATATACAATATAAGTTCAAAAACAAAAAGTGCCAAAAACCTATTTTCTTACAAAAGTTTGATAGCTAAAATCAAAAAGGTGTCGGTCATCTTTTGGGTGAAATTCTTGGTCTATCAAGGTCCAAATATTCAAATCTATCTCTGGAAAAAAAGCGTCTGCGTCAACCGTTGCGTGCACCCGTGTCAATTCTATTCGATCTACAAACGGCATCGCAAGGGCATAAATTTGGGCACCACCAATCACAAAAACTGTTTCGTTTTGGGGACAAATCGCAAAGGCTTGTTCCAAATTTTGAACCACAACGCAATCTTCGGTTGCATTTTTTGGCCGATAATCCAATTGTCGCGACACTATAATATGCCTACGATTTGGTAGTGGTTTCAAAAAACTTTCAAACGTTTTGCGCCCCATCACTATACAATGCCCCGTTGTTAAAGCCTTGAATCGTTTGAAGTCGTTTGGCAAATGCCATACCAAATCATTATTTTTACCGAGCGCATTGTTTTCGGCCGCCGCCGCAATCATCACAATCACAGTGGTTTGTGTTGCGATTCGGTTTCAAGCTGCTTCAGTTTAACCTCTTGCTTTTCAATCAAGCGATCAATTTGTGCCCGTTCCCAATTTTTGTTCATAAACCGATCTGTGATATACACTTTTATAAAATGCAAAATCAACACAAAAAACCATGTTGTTAAAACCCACACACAAACGGGGTTGCTCACTGGTAAAAACCCAAAATGAGTTGTCACAAAAGCAAATAAACTGCCTATCAAGAACAATACAAAATGAAAATACAATCTCTTTTTTTGTCTAATTCGCTGCCGTGCATACTCATAAAGCTCATGTTGATCTACATCCATATCACAAAATTTTAGAGTCTAAAAATACAAAAAATATTCAAAATTACAAATTCCCAATTTATAGAATTTTTGGCGCACACTACTTCATCAATTGGCGTTTTTGGCTATGGATGTCAATGGGGTATATGATTGTTTTTATTGTGCTGATTCACAGCGTATTGCAAACCATATTGGTGGCTAAAAAGCTAATGTTTTTGAACTGAAAAGTCTTCAGCTTTTTTTAGATTTGCTCTTTGTAGAAAACGGGGAACGAGTTTCGTCAAACACAAAAATAAATATAACTATCAA
>JAYTNQ010000024.1:0-2136 GCA_043748255.1 Bacteroidota bacterium | reverse complement strand
CGATATCGTGTTCGAGAGCCAGTTTGACATGGGTTGCGTTTGCAACTTCGGTGGCCATGAGTAGTCCTGTTTCGGCTTTGGCTTTTTGTAGCCATTTGAGGCCAATGGCTCCTACGCCTTCAAATCCTCCGGGTCTGGTTCGGGGTTTCCAGATGCCTGCTCGGTAGATGCTTACGTCTGAGTTTTTGAGTTCGTGGGCTATTTTGAGTACTTGTTCTTCGGTTTCTGCGCTGCATGGTCCTGCTATTACCAACGGGTGGGTTAGGTTAAAGTCGGTGAGCCAGTTTTTCATTTGTGGGTTGTTTTGCATTTTGTGGTGTTTTTTATGGGGTTGTTGTATGGATTAGTAGTGGTGTTTTAGCCCAGATAGCAGTGGAAATCCTTTTGTGAAAAAAGCTATTTTTTTGCTGCTTTTGCAGAGCGACCAACGGAAGCTCCTGCAAAGGCTTGCAAAAAATGCTTTTTGAGCAAAAGATTGTAGCGGATAGCTGGATTGGCTTCAGAAAAGAAAAAAAAATCATTAGGTTTTGATTCGGTTGATGGCTTCTTGTATTTGGTGCTCGTTTTGGCAGAGTGAAAAGCGTATGTATCCGTTGCCGTTGCTGCCAAATATGGTTCCGGGGGTGATAAATATATTTTTTTGATAGAGCAAATCGTTTACAAATTGCTCGGTATCAGTGATTTGTGGGGGTAGTTTTGCCCATACAAATAGGCCTACGGCGTGTGTGTCGAAGCTGCAGTTGAGGTGGTGTGCGAGTTCAAAAATGAGTTTTCGGCGGTTGTTGTAGGTGATGTTTTGGGTATCAAGCCATGTTTTTGGTAGTTGTAGGGCTGCGATTGCGCCTTTTTGTATGCCAAAAAACATACCGCTATCCATATTGCTTTTGACGGTGAGAATGGGGGTTAATAGGTTGGTGCTGCCGCAAACCATGCCTACGCGCCAGCCTGCCATATTGTAGGTTTTTGAGAGTGAATTGAGTTCTAATATGTGGTTTTGTGCTTCTGGAATTTGGAGTATCGAGATTGGATTTTGGTTTAGGACGAGGCTGTATGGGTTGTCGTTGATGATGAGAATTTTGTGTTTTTTGGCAAAGTTGATGAGTTTTTGGTATAGGTCGAGGTTTCCGGCTTCGCCTGTTGGCATGTTTGGATAGTTGACCCACATTATTTTTACGTTTTCGAGATTTTTTTGTTCTAATTTTTGAAAATCGGGTTGCCAGTTGTTTTGGGGCAATAGGTCATAGTATAGTGGAATTGCGCCCACAAGGTTGGTGACAGATGTATAGGTTGGGTAGCCTGGATTGGGTATCAACACTTGGTCGTTTGGGTTTAAAAACGCCATCGAAATGTGCATAATACCTTCTTTGGAGCCCATTAATGGTAGTATTTCGGTGTTGGGGTCAAGGTTAACGTTATAATTGGTTTGATAAAATTGTGACATGGCTTGCCTCAATTCTGGGATGCCTTGATAGGATTGATATTGGTGTGCATTGTCCTGTTTTACAGCGTTTTGAATGGCGTCTATCACGGATTGATCTGGTGGCAAATCGGGGCTGCCGATGGCCAAATTGATGATGGGTTTGCCTTGTTGTTGCAATGTTTTGACTTCGCGCAGCTTGCTCGAAAAATAGTATTCGTTGGTGTGGTCTAATCTGTTGGCTATTGGTATCATTTTTTGGCATTTTTGTATTCGCCCAAGACTTTAAAATGTGTGGTCATGAGTTCTAAAATTTTTTTGGCTTTTTCATAGTGTTTGTATTTTTCAAAGATAACATCTACAAAAAACGAGTACTGAAACGGGGTTTCTATAATGGGCATCGATTGAATTTTGGTAAGATTGAGTTTGCAATTGTTCATCACATTGAGCACTGTGGCAAGGCTTCCGGCGGTGTCATCGAGTTCAAATTTGATTGAGGCTTTGTTAATTTGATCTTGGGGCAAAGTTTTGTTTTGGGTTTTTAAGACTACAAATCTGGTTTTGTTGCTTTTGATGGTATGAATGCCGTGTGCGAGTATTTCTAAATCATATAATTTTGCGGCCAATGGGCTGGCTACGGCTGCGATTCCAAGTATTTTTTGGTTTTGAATGCGCTGAGCAGTTTCGGCGGTGTCGCCACTTTCGACCAATTTGATGTG
>JAYTNQ010000023.1:0-5858 GCA_043748255.1 Bacteroidota bacterium | reverse complement strand
CAATGAGCAAATACAAAGAGCAATTCAACCAATTGCAGCTCAACATGAAAACCCTCATTGCCGAAAATGACGCCCTCAAAAAAGAAAATCTAACCCTTGCCGGGCAGCGCGACAGCACCATTGTTGTGATTGGAAAACAAAAAATCGCAAACGATACCCTATCCACACAAAACCAAAACCTTGCCAAAAACTTGGCCAACACCATCGAAAAAGGCTCAAAATTATCTGTGCTCAACCTACAAACCTCGGCCGTAAAACAACGCAGCTCTGGAAAACAAATCGAAACCGACAAAGCCAGCCGAGCCAACATCCTCAAAATCAGCTTTATGATAGCCGAAAATCAAATTGCAAAAGCAGGCGACAAAACCTATTATATTCAAATTATAGATAGCAAAAACAACGTTATAGGCGAGAAAAAAACAGAAACCTTTGGCGAAAAAACCCTGACCTACAGCTTCATTAGCGCCGTCAAATATGAAAACAAAACCATACAAGTAGCCAAAGACCTACCCGTCGAAAACCTCGAAAGCGGCGACTATTTTGTCAATATTTTCGACAAAACCGAACTCGTTTCCAAAACGAGTTTCAACCTAAGATAATTCAAAATTACAAAAAAAAGCAATCAACCCAAGATTGCTTTTTTTTTGGGCGTGCCCCTGTCGGGTCGGTCTCCGGCTCCCGCTTTTTGTGGCTGGGCAGAAAAAGCCCAGCCACAAAAGAGCTCCGCCTTTGCCCTCACGCAAGTAGTTACAAGACATTTGTCTTCAAGCCAAAAATATTAATTTTCAAAAAAAAGCCCAATTTATGTTCTAAATAGGGCTTTTTCTTTGAAGATTTTCGGGTGTGGTTTATAGAACTATTTTATTATTACATTTGGTATTATTAGCATTATGAATCACAACGACAATAGTTGCTGGCACACACCTCAAATATTGATTGTGATAATATCACGAATTTTTGTCGAAAAACAAGGCGACAACCTTTCTTGTTTCATCTTCCATTGTCGGCCCAACGATTGTGTTGCAAACTTTATTTTATTGTGACCATAACTGCTATTCATCTTGTCAATCACCCCCATCAGCGGCTGATGTTTGGGGTTTGAAGCCTCAAATAATGACAATTGTGTTTGGCTATTTGGGGTTAATCCCATCACAATAACCCCCGCTTTTTTATACTGATAACCCTCTCTAAAAATAGCTTTCAAACCAATCTGGGCATAATGATTCAACTCGATAGTAGAGTTTGTTGGAAAATCAGTATTGATAACAATACTTCGGCTATACTGTGGCTGGTCTTTGCGAAAATAGTTGGTTTGTACAAAAACCATAACCATATTGCAGTGGCTGTTTTGTTTTCGCAATTTTTCGGCACAAGACGCCGTAAAGGTCGCCACCCGCTCGTTTATATCAATTAATTTTGTAAACGGCTTTTCAAAAGATCGAGTTGTTGCAATCGCTTTTTTGCTTTTGGGCTGTTCAAGATCCAAAGTTGGTTTTCCTTCCAACTCATGCTTGAGGCGCAAGCCCACAACACTCATTTCGGCACGTACCCATTGGTCTGAAAGCAACGAAAATTGATAGGCATTCAAGATGCTTTTGGCTTGCAATCGCTTGGCATGTTTGCGACCAATGCCCCAAACATCTTCGATTTTTGTCCATTTCAAAGCTTTTATCCGTTTTTCTTCCGTGTCGATTGTATAAACACTTTGGGTTTTTTCTGGAAATTTTTTGGCAATCTTATTGGCTACTTTTGCAAGGGCTTTTGTGGTAGCAAATCCAATACTCACCGGTATTCCCGTTCCTTTTGTAACGGTTTTTTGCATGTCTAATCCTATTTTTTCTAAATCAAAAAACTCAAAACCACTAAATTTCAAAAAAGCTTCGTCGATGCTATACACCTCAATATCTGGCGAATAACGTGCCAAAATATTCATCACCCGCGCACTCATATCGCCATAAAGCGCATAGTTTGACGAAAAAACATGAATGTTGTTGGTCTCAAAAATAGCCTTGTATTCAAAGGCGGCCGCACCCATCGGAATACCAAATGCCTTGGCCTCATTAGAGCGGGCAATCACACAGCCATCATTGTTTGAAAGTACCACAACAGGCTTGTTGCGCAAGTGCGGTTCAAATGCGCGTTGACAAGAGGCATAAAAATTATTACAATCTACTAATGCAAACATACTTTTTGGGTTGTTTTGATAGGGGCTAAAAAGTTTTGATCGCATTGGTCACGATTCCCCAAATCACAAAATCATTTTCGGGAGTTACCTTTATAGGTTTATAATCCTCGTTTTCGGCAATGAGCCATACCACGTCTTTCTCGATTTTGATGCGCTTTACCGTAAATTCGCCATCAATTTGACAAACTGCAATTTTGTTGTTTTGTGCTGCCAAACTTCTGTCGATCACCAACAAATCGCCATCATGTATATCTGCATTCTTCATCGAATTGCCTTTTACTTTTGCAAAAAAAGTTGTGTCTTTATTTTTGATCAGCTCTTTGTTCAAATCTATCGAAAGCTCAATAAAATCGTCTGCCGGCGACGGAAAGCCAGCACTGATACCAGCATCTATATAAGGCAATTTTAATGCTGTGGCATAATCCGGAAAAAAAAATTCTAATGACGTGCTATGATGCAAACTTCTTAATTTCATCCTACAAAAATAAGCAAGATAATTTTTATCCATGTTATTTAGCCCAAAATAGTTATCAACTTTTTTGCAAGATTTTGATGTATTATTTGAGGGATAGATGCTGTTACAAGGACTTTTTTTTCAAAAATTAATATTTTAAACAAAATTAATATTTTGTAATATTCTTTTTTCAATTCTTTATTTCAAAAAAAAACATTTCTATAAAAAATTTT
Source organism: Bacteroidota bacterium (assembly GCA_043748255.1). Taxonomy (GTDB): domain Bacteria; phylum Bacteroidota; class Bacteroidia; order Flavobacteriales; family Flavobacteriaceae; genus Flavobacterium. Next base: position 2,986 of record JAYTNQ010000023.1, on the reverse strand, counting down.
TATAATTCATTAATTGTATTAATTTTGTTTCCTAAATTTATATTAAAATAAATTTGTAGTATTACTATGTCGAACACAGCAAAATTAGAATTTGAAGGCAAACAATATGAGTTTCCTATCATTATAGGTACCGAGAACGAAATTGGAATTGATATCAACAAACTACGTGAGGTTTCTGGAGCGATAACCCTCGATCCGGGCTATAAAAACTCGGGCTCGTGCCAAAGTGCTATTACTTTTTTGGACGGCGAAGAGGGTATTTTGCGTTATAGGGGTTATGCAATCGAGGCTTTGGCCGATAAAGCCGACTTTTTGGAAGTTTCGTATTTGGTCATTTTTGGCGAATTGCCTACAAAATCGCAGCTGGAGCTTTTTGAAACCGATATTAGAAAATATACATTGGTCAACGAAGAGATGAAAAACATCATCGACGGTTTTCCAAAAACAGCTCATCCAATGGGGGTTTTGGCATCGCTCACAAGCGCCTTGACTGCATTTAACCCAAAATCGGTGAATGTAGAGAACGAAAAAGAAATGTATGAGGCGGTTTGTAAAACAATGGGCAAATTTTTGGTAATTGCCACCTGGACTTATCGCAAGAGCATGGGTTATCCGCTGAATTATTATGACAATACCAAAGGCTATGTTGAAAATTTTATGCGACTGATGTTTGAGTTGCCAACTGGACCTTATAGTGCCAATCCTGTTGTGGTTGACGCATTAGACAAATTGTTTATCCTGCATGCCGATCATGAACAAAATTGTTCTACATCAACGGTTCGCATGGTAGGCTCATCGCATGCTGGGCTTTTTGCCTCGATATCGGCAGGTGTATCTGCGCTTTGGGGGCCACTTCATGGTGGTGCCAATCAAGCAGTGCTTGAAATGCTTGAAGAAATTCAAAAAAATGGCGGCGATGCAGACAAGTATATGGCAAAAGCCAAAGACAAAAATGACCCTTTTAGGCTGATGGGTTTTGGCCATCGTGTGTATAAAAATTTTGACCCACGTGCCAAAATCATTAAAAAAGCGGCAGACGAGGTCTTGGCAGAGCTGGGTGTTGATGATCCTATTTTGCAAATTGCCAAAAAATTGGAAGCTGCCGCATTGGTTGATGATTATTTTGTGTCGCGCAAATTATATCCGAATGTCGATTTTTATTCGGGTATTATTTATCGGGCGCTTGGTATTCCAACAGATATGTTTACGGTACTTTTTGCTATTGGTCGCTTGCCGGGTTGGATTGCACAGTGGAAAGAAATGCGTATCAACAAAGAGCCTATTGGGCGTCCGAGACAAATTTATACGGGACATCCTTTGCGGGATTTTGTGTGTGTTGATGATCGAGGATTGTAGTTGTTGTTTGATTACAGAATAGCATATAACAAATAACACAGATTAAAGTTTTGCTTTTGCGAATGCTTTTTGAATAAAACGGGCTATTGATTGACAATTTCTCGCCTACAGAAAATCATCTTGCAGCGACTCGCGTGAGGGCGTAGGCGGAGCTCTTTTGGGGCTGGCGTTTTTTAGCCAGCCCCAAAAAGCGGGAGCCGAAGACCGACCCGCAAGGGGCACGCCAAAAAAATACTATATCTACTTTAGATTTTTTAGAAAAGTCCGTTTATTTCGGCGTCTATTCTGTTGATGATGTTGCCGAGGTCTTCGGGATTGTTGACAAAATCGATGTTATCGACGTCTATAATCAGCAGTTTTCCTTTGTTATAGCCTGTAATCCAGGCTTCGTAGCGCTCGTTGAGGCGGCTTAGGTATTCGATAGAAATGGTGTTTTCGTATTCGCGACCTCGTTTGTGAATTTGTGCCACGAGATTGGGTATCGAGCTGCGCAAATAAATGAGCATGTCTGGGGCTTCGACCAAGGATTCCATGAGTTCAAATAGTGAGGAATAGTTTTTGAAATCGCGGTTTGTCATGAGCCCCATTGCGTGTAGGTTTGGGGCAAATATGTGGGCGTCTTCATAGATGGTGCGGTCTTGTATGATTTTTTGACCGCTTTTGCGAATTTGAAGTACTTGTCTGAAACGGCTGTTCAAAAAATAGATTTGCAGGTTGAAGGACCAACGTTCCATTTGGTGATAAAAATCGTCGAGATAGGGGTTGTCCACAACGTCTTCAAAGTGGGCTTCCCATTTGAAATGTTTGGCCAATAGGGAGGTGAGGGTGGTTTTTCCGGCTCCGATGTTGCCTGCTACTGCTATGTGCATTGTTGGTTTGTTTTTGGTTTTTTGTGGGCGTAAATTTAGGAAATTTTATTTGAATTTAGAAATTATTAAGTGTGATTAGTTTATCCCAACCATCCTTCACGATCCAAACTGCGGTATTGTATCGCCTCTGCAATATGCGATGCACCAACGGATTCGTCGCCCTCAAGATCTGCTATGGTGCGCGAAACCTTCAAAATTCGGTCATAGGCACGTGCCGAAAGATGCAGCCGCTCCATAGCCGTTTTGAGCAGCAACAGCGAGCTCTCGTCTAATTTGCAAAATTCTCGTATCAACTTGGTGCTCATTTGGGCGTTATAATTGACGGTTTCAAAGGTTTCAAATCGTGCCGTTTGCACCTCACGTGCTCTGGTCACTCGCTCCCGAATGGCAACGCTACTCTCGGCTTTTCGATTGTCTGACAGTTTTTCAAAGGGCACTGGCGTAACCTCGATATGAATGTCTATCCTGTCCAAAAGGGGACCCGAAATTTTGCTCAAATAGCGATTCATTTCATGCGGCGACGAGGTTTGTGGCGAATCAGGATCGTTAAAAAAGCCACTCGGACTAGGGTTCATACTCGCTACCAACATAAACGAAGATGGATAAGTGACCGTAAACTTGGCCCGCGAAATCGTAACTTCGCGATCTTCAAGCGGCTGCCGCATCACCTCGAGCACCTCCCGCTTAAACTCGGGCAACTCGTCTAGAAACAAAACCCCGTTGTGCGCCATCGAAATCTCGCCCGGCTGCGGATAACTGCC
>JAYTNQ010000022.1:0-14673 GCA_043748255.1 Bacteroidota bacterium | reverse complement strand
CACCATCAAATAAGTTAAAATTATAATTATGGAAACAATTATATCAGGTATTGGTGCTCTAATTATAATTTTGATAATTTTATTTATTTTGAAAAAATGGATTATTGATTATAAAAACAAAAATCCAATAGAGGTAAAAACTAAAGATATTAGGACATATAGTGAATTTATTCATTCTTCTATAAAATCTTTTTATTTAGGTGCTAAAATTTTATTGGGGGTATTAATTTTAAAAATAATTTATGATATTTTAGTTTATTGTTTTTAAATCCAAAACGAACAAAACCCAGCCGTTTACTGGGTTTTGTTGTTTTATATCATTGCTAACCCCAACTATCATCAGGCTCAAGATACGTAGAAATCACAGCGTTTATCAGAACAGTATTATTGGCTTCATCTACACTAAAATGAATCATATATTTAAAAATTTCGAGAGGTAAACAACGAATATCATCGTAACGAACCTCAAAAAAAGGGTTTGTTTTTAGGGCTTTCAAACGGCTTTTATAATCAGAAAGAAACTTGGTGTCTAAACCTTTTCTGCGAGATTTTAAAAAATCTATTGCTTCTTGCAAATCTAGTTTAACTCTTGGGTCGGCTTGAATTTTATAGGTTTTCAAGATTTTCTTTTTCGAGTTGGGCAATCATTTCAAAAGCATCTACAGTAGTTTGAGGGTTTTTAATTCGCTCCAAAACTATATCTTTGTGCCATTCTGGAATGCAGTAATCTTCAACCGTCGGCATAATAATAACTTCAACTGTTTTTGCAGTAAAGCCTTTTGGAAGTACCACATTGAAAGTGTTGTTTTTTACTTCAATAAATTGTCGGATAGCGTTCATAATTAAATGGCTTTAAGATTTATACAACTAATCATTATATCTAAGGTGTTCAAAATGTGCGTTTTGTCCTGTATAGGAAATTTTGCAATATCGTTTAAACGTTTCATCATTATTGGGTCTTTCAAAAGCTCTCTATCTTATGGTTCTCCTAAAAGAAAACCAACAGTAGTGTTTGGTACATCTGCCAAACGCTTTACAACGTCAATCGAGGGTTTTACTTCGTCTCTTTCATATTTTCCAATAATAAAATGATGCACTTCTGTTTGTCTTGTTATTTTTACCTGCGAAAAATTTTTTGCTTTTCTGGCTTTTTTTAATTTTTCACCGAAATTGTCCATATTTTTCGTGTTTATGGTATCAAAAGTTTGTTTATACTGCTTTGTTATGCAAATTTAGTATAAAAAATGGTAAATAAAATAAACAATTATTTGGTGTAATTTTAAATAAACTATTTTTATACCAAATTTTCGCAGAAATTGCATTTATTAATTGAATTTAAGGTTTATTAAAACCGATACACATTATTTTCTTTAAAAACATCTGCCATCATATTGCTTGGGTCTATAATCATGCTTCTTATACTGCCTTTTGGTCTGTTGAGTGTAAACTCATATATTTGATTTGCCCAAGCCCAATCGGGCAAAACGGTTCTGTTTTGGTTTAAAATTTCGTTTTCTTTTACAAAGTGCATCATCCGAAGTGGGATATAAAAACTTTCTTTTGACCCATCATTATATTCTACCGTAATATCTAATGGCATTGGTGTTCTTCCAATTCTTTCGATGGTGATATAAGTTTTGTTGTTGTCTGCACGCACATCTTTGAGGCCATAATCTATGGTGTTTGTGGTTTTTGTCCAATCTGTCAAATACCAATCTAATTCTGCTCCAGAAACCCGTTCGGCAGTTCGTTTGATATCGTTTGGGGTGGGGTGTTTAAATTTAAAATCTTCAAAATATCGCTTCAAGGTTTTGGCAAGATTTTCTTTTCCAATCAAATAGCCCAACTGGGTCAAAAAGATTTCGCCTTTGCTATAGGCCGCAATACTATAACTTCTATTTTCGTCAAAACGGTCTGCATGTGTGCTTAAAGGCTGCTCTTTGCCAGATTTTACAATTTCAAAATATCCAGTATAGGCGCCTTCAAAGGGGTTGTCCGTTTTGTTTTTAGAAATAATGGCATTGTTACAAAAATCTTCAATATAGGACGTAAAGCCTTCGTCCATCCAATAATTTTTACTTTCATTTGAGGCCAAAACATGTTGAAACCAAGAATGACCCATCTCGTGAGTAATTACCCCAACAAGCCCGTCATAGCTACCTTGCCCCAAAATCAAAGTGCACATAGCGTATTCCATACCGCCATCGCCACCCTGAATAATTGAATATTGTTTGTAAGGATATTTGCCTATCGTATCGCTAAAAAACTGCATGATTTCAGAGGTTTTTTGTTGGGCTCTCTTCCAGTTTGCAATGATATTTGGGTTGTTTTTATAAAAAAAATGCAGCATTGGTCCGTCTTTTACAGAAAGGGTGTCGTGCACAAAATTGTTGTCTGCCGCAAAAGCAAAATCATGAACGTTTGGTGCCTTGAATTTCCAAGTTAAAGTTTCTGTATTTGGAATTTTTATCACAGCATCTTTCTCGGCATAGCCATGACCAATTTCATTTGGGTTTTGCAAATAACCGGTACCGCCAATTGTATAATTTTTGTTGATAGTAATATTAACATCAAAATTGCCCCAAACCCCATGAAACTCTCTTGCTATATAAGGATCTGCATGCCATCCTTCAAAATCAAATTCTGCTATTTTTGGATACCATTGGGTCATCGAAAAAGCTACGCCCTCTTTGTTATTGCGACCAGAACGTCTGATTTGGATAGGCACTTGCCCTTCAAAATCAAGTGTTAAAGTTGTTTTTTGATTCGGTAATATTGGTGTGCTCAAGGGCACTTCAAGCACTGTGCCAATGGTTTTGGTTTCGATAGCTGTGCCATCTTGTGCAAAATTTGAAATTTTCAAATACCCTATTTCTGATGGTGACAAACTACGTATTCGACTTTCGATAACCTCACGGTCTTCAAGTTTAATTTTACTGGTCATTCTAGAATCTGGATCTTTGATACTTCTCAAGCGGGCATCCATCTCGCTTCCGGGCTGAAAAGCGTTTGGATAAAGATGGTAAAAAACCCTTTTTAGGGTGTCGCTTGAATTGTTTGTATAAACAAGCTCTTGGCTGCCTTTATAAATATTTGTAATCACGTCTATATTTACGTCCATTTTATAATCTACCTTTTGTTGCCAATAGGAATTGTTTTGGGCAATTGTTTTTGTACAAAAAAACACAAAAATTGATAAAATGATTATTTTTTTCATACCAATAAATTTAATAATAACTTAATTATATTCAAATTAAAAAAAAACGTTGACTAACCTTTTAACTTCTTTCCTTTTTTTGACATTTTTTCGGCCATTTGCAAAGCATTGAATGCGTTTACAATTTTGCCAGATTTTGAAAGACTTTCAAAGGGTTTTTTGTTCGATTCGTCGCCACCAATCACAACATCAAGGGCAATTGCGGTGCCAGAATCCATCAAGATATGTTTGACTTGCTTGGCTGTTAATTTTGGATAATATGACCGAATTAGTGCTGCTACGCCAGCTACATTTGGTGCAGCCATAGAAGTGCCATCATACGATTCATAAGTATTGTTTGGCGTTGACGAATATATTTTTACGCCCGGAGCAAAAACATCAACGTTTATTTTGCCATAGTTTGAAAAATCGGCTACCATATTCTGGCCATATTCAAAATTGAGTGCGCCGATAGTCAAAAAATTATCGGCAAATTCTGTCTTTTTATCGTCAGAATCATTCGGAAAATTGTTGTCGCTATCTATATCATTGGTTTCGTTTCCTGCGGCATGCACTATCAAAACATCTTTGCTTTCGGCATATTTGATGGCGTCATACACCCATTGTTTGTGTGGCGAAAACCCTTTGCCAAAACTGCCGTTAATCACTTTTGCGCCATTATCTACGGCATATCTAATGCCAAGGGCAATGTCTTTGTCATATTCATCTCCGTCTGGAACAGCACGAACCGTGAGAATTTCTACATTTGTTGCTATTCCATCTCCGCCCAAATTGTTGTTGCGAACTCCAGCCACAATTCCGGCAACATGAGTACCATGTTCAATGTGCGTTTTGTCTGGCCCCATAACGTGGTTGTCACCATATTTTTTGTCTTTGATGTCGTCGGGATTGTCGCCAACAACTTTTCTGTAATTAATAGTAAGATTATCTCCTTTCAAAACACTTTCAAAACCATCATATTCGCCTTTGATTTCTTTCAACAAATTTTCTACACTCAGGCCATAACCTAACATTTGTTGCATGATAGCCCCACTTTTGATCACATCTTGATCTTTTGTTTCTATGGCTTTCAAGTCTTCGATTGTATAGGTTGGTTTGCCCAAAAACTTGGTCAAGGTCAAATCTGCAGTTTTGATACCGGTAAGCATTTGCTCAAGTTGTGGTCTGGCTTTTTGTGCCGAGAGTACTTTTTTGTCATTGATTGATTTTGCTGCCAAATAGGTGGTTTCGTCCACAAGGTTTTTATTTTGAAGAATGCGCTCGTATTCTAAATTTTCTTTGATAATATCACCCAAAAAATTCCATCCATGAACATCGTCTATGTAGCCATTCTTGTCGTCGTCTTTGCCGTTGCCTGCAATTTCTTTTTTGTTGGTCCAAATCACAGCTTTCAAATCTTCGTGCTCAATATCTACGCCAGAATCAACGATGCCAACAATCACTTTCTTTCCTTTTTTTCCTTTCAAAAATTTGGCATAAGCCATATCGACACTCATTCCGGGTACACTATCCGTAACCAAATCAAGATGGCTCCATCGTTTCATTTGTGCTTCAGAAAGAGTTTGCTTTTTTGTACTTTGCGCGATTGATGTCAAAGAAAACATCAAGATTGCTAAAAAAAAGAGGTTTTTAAAATGTGTATTTTTCATATTCATGGAATGTTTTAAATTTTTTTTGTAAAAATAGTATTTCAGTATTAAAAAAAGGGTATTCCTTAACTTTATTTTAGCAAGTCTTCTATGGCAAAAACTTTTTTGAGACGAATACCCTTTTCAGTGTTTTCGACAGTAATAATTGGGTTGTGGGCATCGTGTTCTAAAAATAAATAATAATTATTTTTGGCGGCATTTTCTAAAAAAAGCTTCTTTTCGGGCAGAGTCAGCAGCGGGCGCGTGTCATATCCCATAATGTATGGGAGTGGCAAATGCCCTGCCGTTGGTAGCAAATCTGCCATAAAGCATATTGTGATACCATTGTATTGAATTTGCGGAATCATCATTTTTTCTGTATGACCATTTGCAAAAAAAACGCCAAATCCAAGCTCTGATTGTGCCATAAATTGTTGATTTTCGTGCTTTATAAAATGCAGTTGGCCACTTTGTTGTATTGGCAAGATGTTTTCTGACAAAAACGATGCTTTTTCTCTTGCGTTTGGTTTGGTTGCCCAATCCCAATGCGCTTGATTGCTCCAGAATTTGGCGTTTTTGAAAGCTACTTCAAAGCCAGTTTTGGTAGCATTCCATTGCACGCTACCACCACAATGATCAAAATGAAGGTGGGTCAAAAAAACATCTGTAATATCATCTCGACAAAAACCATGCATTTGCAAAGATTGATCGATATTGTCATTTCCCCAAAGAGAATAATAGCCAAAAAACTTCTCAGACTGTTTGCTTCCCATACCGTTGTCTATCAAAATAAGTCTGTCTCCATCTTCAACAAGCAAACACCGTGCCGCTATATCTATCAGGTTATTGTGGTCTGCAGGGTTGGTTTTGTTCCAAATGGTTTTGGGAACAACGCCAAACATGGCACCTCCGTCTAGTTTAAAATTTCCGGTTTCTATGGCATATAATTTCATGTTTTTTAATTTAATTAAAATTTGTTTTTATTTACATTTTAGACAAAACGACATCAATATTGGCAATAGTAATTCTGGATTTTCAAGATGACTCATGTGGCCATCTGGCAAAACTTCGCATTCGACGGTGGTGTTTTTGAGTTGTAAAATGGTGTCTTCCAATATCAAAACAGGGTCTTTTTTGCCCAAAACCATTTGAATAGGAATAGATTTGTTGGTCAACAGATGGCTCAAATCATCTCTTGTTTTCATCCCTTCGAGTGAAGCGATAATGCCTTGTAAAGGTGTTTTGAGAGCTTCTGTTTTTGTTAATTCAATTTCGTTGGTTAATCTTTTACGACTATCAGGAGCAAAAAGATTGTTTATCGCAAGCCGTACAAAAGTGGTGTGGTCTGTTTTTACGGCACGAATCGCGCGGTCACGATTGGCTTTTTTGGCAAGACTGTCTGCAGTTGCGGTAGAATTAAGTAATAGTAATCCGGAGGCTATTTTTGGAAATTTTTCTATAAATGCCAGCGCAACATAGCCACCCATCGAATGACCAATAAGGGCTGCTTTTTTTATTTTTAGATGTGTCAAAAGTGATTCGACCACAAAAGCATTTTCTGTCATAGTATGCACATAGCCAGTGCATTGAGAATCGCCATGGCCTAATAAATCGAGTGTAATGATGCGATTTTTTTTGGATAATTCTATCCTAATTTCTGCCCACATTTTTTGATTTTCCAAAAAACCATGCAACAAAACAACCACTTTTCCTGAACCAATATCGGAATAGTTTATTTTTGAATTTTTGAACAAAAACGTGTTGGTTTGAAAGCCCATACGAATAGAAAAAGTTAAAATCATTTACAAAAATAGACCAAATTTTTCAAGCTAACACTATCAATTTTTGCATTTCATGATACTTTTTTGCTCTAAAAGTATAACTTTTGCAAAATTAATTATAGAAGCAAAGGTTTCGGAAGTCATTTTGCTACAAATAAAAATATTTTAGGCTGTTTTTTTTATCATGAAATAATAATCAGCTTTTTTTTATTGGCAAAAGCAAAAATGTTTTTTATATAAAATATTGATTATCAAAACATAAAATTAAAATAAAGATCTTTTTTCCAAATTTAAACGTTAAAAAGCTATGTTTTTAAAAGTGTATTAAAAAAATGATTATGTTTGTAGGTCAAAAAACTAAAACTATGAAAAAAATTACTTTATTAACCGCATTGCTGTTTTCGGTTATTGGATATTCACAATCCAATAGACAGCTTATTCAAAATTATTTGGATAACAATCGAGCCAAATTTAACCTTACATCACAAGATGTTTCAGACTGGGTGATTGAGAGTGAAGTGCCGGGCTCTGGCACCGGAATCACCAGCACCTATATAGTGCAACGCTATGCAGGCATCGAAATTTTTAATGCGCAATCTAATGCTTGGCTAAAAAATGGAGTTGTCCTTAATATAGGTAACAATTTTAAGTCTAATGTGGCACAAAAATTCAACGCTACAACGCCGTCCTTGTCTGCCGTTCAGGCTTTGGCAAGTGCTTATGCCAAATTAGACATTAATAACCCTGCTATTTCGGTAGTAGAAACTACCAATTCGCACAATTTAAAACTAAGTGATGGTTTGCAAGAGGATTTGATTTCTGCAAAATTGGTTTTTCAAACCTTGCGTGAAAAATTGCAATTGGCTTGGGCATTTCAGTTTTATAGCCCTGATGGAAAACATTTGTGGGACGTGAGAATTGATGCTTTGAATGGAGCTATTTTGGAAAAAAACGATCTTACGATCAGTTGTCATTTTGACAAACCAGAAAATGTTTTTGGAAACAACAAAAATTTTAGCTTTGAAAATATTGTTTTGAACAAAAAATATGGCGCAATGACTGCTGCTACACCTGGCACATATCGAGTTATTCCGTTCAACTATGATAGCCCAAACCACCACGCATTTGAATTAATTACAACGGCTGGCGATCCAATTGCTTCGCCAAACGGCTGGCATAATGCCAACACACTAACAGGAACTAATGCCGCATTAAAGTTTAATTATACACGTGGTAACAATGTTTTGGCACAAGAAGATGCTAATGGTGATAATTTAACGGGGCTTCGTCCAGATGGTACAGCAGCCTTGATTTTTGATTTTCCATACACTGGACAAACCTCTTTGCCAACGGCATATACATCAGCTTCTACAACCAACTTGTTTTATATGAACAATATCATGCACGATGTCTGGTATCAATATGGCTTTACAGAAGCAAGTGGTAATTTTCAACAAAACAATTATGGAAAAGGGGGCACTGTAAGTGCTACTGGAGATTATGTACAAGCAGACTCACAAGACGGCTATGCACAAACAACACCCACGAATGACAATGCCAATTTTTCGACACCAAATGACGGGCAACGCCCAAGAATGCAAATGTTTATGTGGACAATGGGCGCACCACCGACAGAATATATTCAAGTAAATTCGCCAAGTGCTATTGCAGGACCACGTACCGCAACAACCAACGTATTTGATACAACCGATAGAATACCTGTGCCGACCTCACCAAATGGAATTACTTCAGATTTGATTTTATATACCAACGACCCCGTAAATGTAGGTCAAAATCCAAACAGTGCTTGTGCTGCAGCTACCAACCCTTTTGATATTTCGGGACATATTGCCTTAATCAAAAGAGGGGGATGTTTTTTTAGTGTAAAAGTAAAAAACGCACAAGATGCTGGAGCAACAGCCGTTATCATGATGGATAGTATTCCAAACAATCCGCAGCGATTGTCGATGAGCTCTACGGGTGTTTTAGGAATTACAATTCCGGCGGTATTTGTAACCAAAGAAATTGGAGACGAATTGATTGCCGAAATGGCAAATGGCCCAGTAAATGTAAAATTAGAAGTACCAGCAAACTTGTATCTTTATGCAGATGGAAGTCTTGAAAATGGTATTATTGCTCATGAATTTGGACATGGTATTTCAAACAAATTAATTGGCGGTTTTGCAAATTCAAGTTGTATGACCAATTATGAACAAATGGGCGAAGGCTGGTCTGATTGGTTTTCGATTATGATGCAACTAAAATCAGGTGATGTTGGTGCAACTCCAATTGAAGTTGGTACCTATGCCATCAATCAACCACCAACTGGTTCTGGATTGCGAACTTTTCCATATACTACAGATATGGCTTTGAACCCAAGAACTTTTGCAAGTTCAAACAGTCCAATTCCAACTGTTGCAACAGATACTGGATATAGATATGTTGTTGGCGAGTTTTGGACTTCTGTAATGTGGGATTTAACTTGGGCTTATATCGACAAATATGGGTATGATCCAGATGTATATTTTGGTACTGGAGGTAACAACAAAGTGATGCGTTTGGCACTTGATGCGCTCAAATTGCAAGCTTGCAACACGGCTTCTGTAGTGAGTGCTCGAGATAATCTTTTTGCAGCCGATCAAGCTACCACAGGTGGTGCCGACTATTGTTTGATTGCACAAGTTTTTGCAAACAGAGGTGTTGGATTGAGCGCTTCGTCTGGGGATGCAAATGATTGTAGCGATCAAGTTGAAAGTTTTGACCCATTTCCTGATGGACCAAACTGCACCTTAGCTACCAATTATTTGGAAAAAAACGACTTGTTTAGAATTTTTCCAAATCCTGCCAAAGGAAATATCAATTTGAGAATCAACAATTATAGTGGCAAAGTCGCTATTGAGTTTGTGGATATCAACGGTCGTATTGTAAAAACAATTAATGATAACAACTTTGCTATTCAAAAAACTATCGACATCAACGAGCTTCAAGCTGGTGTATATGTTGTAAAAGTGGTTGGCGAAAACATCAATTATACCCAAAAAGTAGTGCTGAACTAGGACTGCTTTTTTATAAATCAAAACCGCCTTTTTCAGGGCGGTTTTTTTTATAAAATATTTTTGGGTTTGAAACAAATGGGCAATATTTCGCCTTTTGCAAGGGCGTATCTTTTGACCATGTTTGCAGCAATTTTTTGGGTATAATTTTCTTCGATAACTTCAAATCCGCTTTGACGCAATTTGTCAAAATAATCGCGACCATATATGCGAACATGATCATATTGTCCAAAAATTTTGGCTCGTTGTTTGGGGTCTGTAATGCTATTGTCAAAAAAAGTAATGGCGCGATTCAAATCTTGTGGTACTTGCATGATGGCCATGCCACCGGGTTTTAGTACGCGATAGAGTTCGTTTATGGCTTTGGTGTCGTTTGTGATATGTTCTAAAACGTGGTTGCACAAAATCATATCATAGGTGTTGTCTGCAAAGGGCAGATTGCAAATATCGGCTTTGACGTCTGCCAATGGCGAATTCAAATCGGTTGTGGTATATTGGAGGTTTTTTTGAAATTTAAATCGTTTATAAAAAGCTTGCTCTGGTGCAAAATGAAGTAATTTTTTGGTTATTGTGGTCGAAAAAAAATCGGTTTCGTTTTGCAACCACAGCCATAATAAACGATGTCGCTCTAACGATAAAGTGCTTGGAGACAATACGTTATTTCTTTGATTTTGATAGCCGTATGGCAAAAACCTTCTAAAACTTTTGCCGTCTATTGGGTCTGTATATTGATTACCACGTAGCGCAAGAGATAGCAACGGTTGTGCCAAAAGACTTAATCTTATCAAGATTGGTCGTGGAACGGTATTGAGCACTATTTTGAAAATGTTTTTCATTTTTTATTAGATTGAAAGTGCTTTTTTTAAGTTTGGGTAAATGAAATATTTTTTTTGAATTTGTTTATGATTTAATATGGTTTTTGAATTCTTTTTCTTCGTTACTTATAATTCCTAATGCTTGATATATGTAGTCAAAGGTTGATAATATTTCGGGTTTTCCGTTTATTAGTGCTACGTTGTGTTCAAAATGGGCTGATGGTTTTCCGTCGGCCGTTAGAATTGTCCATCCATCTTTGAGGTGTTTTACGTTTCGGGTTCCCATGTTGATCATGGGTTCTATGGCTACGGTCATACCTTCTACAAATCGTTTTCCTTGTCCGCGTTTGCCATAATTTGGCATTTCGGGGTCTTCGTGCATTTTGGTTCCTAAACCGTGTCCTACGAGTTCACGAACAACGCCATAGCCATGACTTTCGCAATATTTTTGGACGGCATTGCCTACGTCTTGCACTCGGTTTCCGATTTTAAATTCGCGTATGCCTATATAGAGGCTTTCTTTGGTTACTCGAAGTAGTTTTTTGACGTCTTCAGCAACTTCGCCTATCTCAAATGAGTAGGCATGATCGCCATAGTAACCGTTTTTCAAAACGCCACAGTCGATAGAGATGACGTCTCCAGATTGTAGGGGAATATTGTTTGGTATTCCGTGTACTACTTGTGCATTTGGGCTTACGCATAGGGAGTTTGGAAATCCATATAATCCTAAAAAACCGGGAACTCCTCCGTGATCTCTGATAAAAGTTTCGGCTAATTTGTCTAAATATAATGTGGTTATGCCGGGGCCAATTTCTGATGCTATAAGGCCTAATGTTTTTGAAACTAATAGTGCGCTTTCGCGCATGATTTCGATTTGTTCTCTTGTTTTTGGAATGATCATAAGGGCAATATATGTTGTGTGCAAATATAAGTTTCTTTTGAGACTTTTTGGTATTTTTGGTAAAATTCAAATTTTTGTTGGTGGCTTTCGGCGGTTTGAAAAAAGTTTTGAAAAAGTTATAGGTCTGAAATAGACCCGATGTAGCGGCATCCTTTTTGGATTTTCTTTTTCAGAAAATCCAAAAAGATATAGCGTGCAGCGGGACGGGTGGTGTGTTGAATGCTTGGGTGTTCTTCAAAAAAAAAAACTGCCTTTTGAGACAGTTTTTGGTTTTTATTCGTTTGCTTTTGCTTTGATTAGTGCTTTTATTTTTTGTTCTAATTCGTCGGCCAATTCGGGATTGTCTTTGATTAATCCTTTTACGGCGTCGCGGCCTTGACCGAGTTTTGTTTCGCCATAGCTGAACCATGATCCGGCTTTTTTGACGATTTCAAATTCAACAGCGAGGTCAAGAATTTCGCCGGTTTTGGAGATTCCTTCGCCATACATGATGTCAAATTCTGCAAATTTGAATGGTGGTGCGACTTTATTTTTGACAACTTTTACTTTTGTTCTGTTTCCAAGCACGTTGTCGCCATCTTTGATTTGTGTTGATCTGCGAATATCGAGTCGAACGGAGGCATAAAACTTGAGTGCGTTTCCGCCGGTTGTGGTTTCTGGGTTTCCAAAAACGATTCCGATTTTTTCTCTTAATTGATTGATAAAGAACACGGTACAGTTTGTTTTGCTGATGGTTCCGGTGAGTTTTCGTAGTGCTTGGGACATGAGTCTGGCGTGAAGACCCATTTTTGAGTCGCCCATTTCGCCTTCTATTTCGCTTTTTGGGGTTAGTGCTGCTACGGAGTCGATTACGACAATGTCGATGGCGCCAGAGCGGATGAGATTTTCGGCGATTTCGAGTGCTTGCTCGCCGTTGTCTGGTTGTGATATGATGAGGTTTTCGATATCTACGCCTAATTTTTCGGCATAGGTGCGGTCAAATGCGTGTTCTGCGTCTATAAATGCGGCTATTCCGCCGGCTTTTTGTGCTTCGGCAATGGCGTGTAGGGTTAAGGTTGTTTTTCCGGATGATTCTGGCCCAAAGATTTCGATGATTCTGCCTCTTGGATAGCCGTTTACGCCCAATGCGAGGTCGATTCCTAATGATCCTGACGAGATTGTTTCGACTTCTTCGACGGCTTTGTCGCCCATTTTCATGACAGTTCCTTTGCCATAAGTTTTGTCTAATTTGTCGAGCGTGAGTTGTAACGCTTTTAATTTGGCTGTTTTTTCAGCGTTTTCTTTTTCGGGGGCTACCTTTTCTTTCATTTATAATGGCTTTTATTTTTTAGTAAAACTACATTTTTTTTTAATGATTTCAAATTTTATTTGTGCTGGTTTTTTTTTAAATTTATTTATTTTTTAAGCCAACTGTTTAGCAAGTCCTTGGCTTTGTTTTTTACTTCTTCTTTGACGGCTTCTTTGACGGCTTCTTTGGTTGTTGGAATTATGGTTTTGGTGGTGTCGCCTGTTTTTTTGGTTTTGTTGATCAAATCGCCAAGTGCAGAAGTCCCTTGTTTGAGTAGTTTTTGTTTCTGTTGTTGTATCAATTGTGTGGCAAGGTTGGTGAGGGCACTTTTAAAGTCTGTTGTGATTTTTGGACTGCTAAAATTGCCCGAAATAAGTGCGTTTATTGGAATATTTTCTAATTTTGAGGTTTCTGCAGCAGACAATTTTGCAAGTAAAGCATTGGCTTCGTTGCCCAAATATTTGGCCGGAACGCTGAGTTTTAGGGCATAATTCATGTTTTGGTCAAAACCGTGCGTGCCGCTAATAGTGGCGGCTATGTCTTGGTATTTGAAATCTATTGGTTTGAGATTTACCTTTCCGTTTTCAAATGTGAGTATGGCTTTTACATCGTTTAGATTCAATTTTGAAAGGTCCAAAAATTTAAGATTTGAAGTTAGTGCCGTTAATGTAGAGGAGTTTGCGGTGGTAATTTTTGTAGAAAGTAGTTGTCCCAACATATCGCCCGAAAGGCTTTTCAGGTCTGGAGCGAGCGAGATTGCGTCGAGATTTCCGTTTAGTTTTAGTGTCGAATTGAGTTTGCCCGAAATATATCCTGCCATTGGAGCTACTTTTTTTAGCATTTCTAATTGACTGAATGTCTGTGCGATATCAACTTGATTGAGGCCTAAAATCATATCAAAAACGGGTGTTTTTTCTTTGGTCGAAACCGTTCCGTTAAATCCAATTGAACCACCAAAAATATTGGTTTTAACGTTTTCGAGAGTCACTTTTTGATCTTTGATGAGCAATTTTCCAGCAACGGCTTTCAACACCAAATTGTCATACAAAACGGTATTGGCATTTGCAGTTATCGTACAATTCAAAAAAGAAGGAATTTTCATTGCGGTTGCTTTTTGATTGCTTTTTGAAGGTTCAGCGGTTGTCAAAAAATCTGAAACGGCAATTTGATTTGAACTCATAGTAAAGTTTCCTTCAATTTCTTGATTTTTGAATAAAAATCCATAAAAATTATTCAAAACACCAGTTACTTTGATGTCGCTTTTGCCTGTTGTTGCCTCCAATTTTTCGAGGTTTACCCGACTTGGATTGAATTGAACAATTGCGGTGCTAATGGTCATAGCTTTGCCATTTTCGTCGGTAAAATTGAAATTTGAAAGACTCATATTGCCTTGATTATCAATATTTTGATATTTATTGCTGGAAACAGATTCCATATCAAATTTGGTTGTTACATTAGCTTTCAAAATGCCTTGCAAAGGTTTTTTGAGTTGAATTGGGTAGGCTTGAGATAGTTTTGCCAAATTGATTGTTCCTTTAAGTTCGGCAGCAACTAATGGGTTTTGGGTTATGTTTTTAATATTGGCTTTGGCCAAAAAAACATCTTGATCTATTTGAAATGATAGTTTATCCAGGTTTATATAGGTGTCATTTAAAACCCCTGTTTGATTTATTATTTTGGTGTCTATGATAATGTTTCTGACAGATTTTGGTAAATTTGGATATTGAAATGACGCATTGTTTGAAGCAATTTGAATATTAAATTTCGGTACGGTTTTGTCTGAAAACAATCCTTTTGCAAAACCATTTACGGTAAAGTCGCCATTTGTTTTTATGCCATCAAGCGAAGTGGAATAGGCTGCAGGCAACAAGCCCAAAAAATTTTTGAAAGATGATGTTGGCGTTTGAAAACTCAAATCATAAATTTGTCCTTGGTCGGTAAGCGCAATAAATCCGTTGAATTTCAAAGGCAATTCGTTTATTTTGGCTAC
>JAYTNQ010000021.1:0-2145 GCA_043748255.1 Bacteroidota bacterium | reverse complement strand
TACTTTGGGGAAATGGCGATGCCGAAGATCGAAAAAAAGCGGTGATAAAGTTTTTTATTTACACCTTTGCGGGATCGCTATTTATGCTGGTTTCGTTTGTTTATTTGTATCAAAAAGCGGGCAGTTTGCTCTTGGCAGACTTATACCAACTTTCACTTTCATCAAACGAACAATTTTGGGTTTTTATAGGTTTTTTCTTGGCCTATGCGATCAAGATTCCATTGGTTCCGTTTCATACTTGGCAAGCCAAAGTGTATCAAAAAGCACCAACTGTTGGCACCATGTTGCTTTCTGGAATTATGCTCAAAATGGGGTTGTATAGCATCATCAGATGGCAGCTTCCGATTGCGCCAATCGCCGCAAAGCAGTTGATGTTTGTGCTCATTTCTTTGGGAATTGTGGGTGTAATCTATGGGTCGATACTTGCCATTAGACAAAAAGATTTGAAAAAACTTTTGGCATATTCCTCGCTTGCACACGTTGGATTGATAGCTGCAGGTGCCTATACCCTTACGCTCGACGGTTTTCGGGGTGCCGTTTTACAAATTATATCACATGGATTTGTAGTAATCGGATTGTTTTTGGTTGCCGAAATTATTTTTCGCCGTTATAAAACCCATAATATTGCAGATATGGGAGGCATTCGATCACAAACACCAAAATTTGCTTCCTTGTTTATGCTGTTGGTATTGGCATCGGTTGCATTGCCGTCAACATTCAATTTTGTAGGCGAGTTTACGGTTTTGTATAGCCTTTTTCAAGTTCAGGTTTGGTTTGCTATTTTGGGCGGTACCACTATAATTTTGGGTGCTTATTATATGCTCAAAATGTTTCAAAACACGATGTTAGGCACTACAAATACCAAAATATTCGCAGATGTAAGCAACAACGAACTTATTAGTTTGGGTATTATTGTGGCGGTTATTTTTGTATTTGGTTTGTATCCAAAACCAATAATCGAATTGATCTCGCCAAGTTTAGAATCTATTTTGACGACCATCAACGGTAAAATAAATATATAATCAACTGATTTTAACATATAAAATAATTTTATTCCTTTATAAAAATGACAACATTAATCGCAGTAACTTCTCTTGGGCTTTTGTGCCTTTTGCTCGAAATTTTAAATTTTAGAAAAGCCATTGTCGGAAGCTCGATTTTGGGTTTGATGGCTATTTTGGCATTTCAATTTTTGGAATTTGGAACAACTCAAAATTTTTACAATAATATGATTGTAATCAACAAGTTTTCGACTGCATTTTCAAGTTTATTTCTGGTGCTCACGATATTTTTGATTGCGTTAGGGCATCATTTTTATAAAAACCAACAATCCAAAATTTCAGATTTTATAGCCATCAAGATTTTTCTTTTGGCTGGCTGTATAGCGATGGTGTCTTTTGGCAACTTGGCGATGTTTTTTTTGGGAATAGAAGTGCTTTCAATTTCGCTTTATGTTTTGGCGGCAAGCAGCAGATTGGATATTAAGAGCAACGAAGCTGGAATGAAATATTTTTTGATGGGGTCTTTTGCTTCAGGGATCATTTTGTTTGGAATTTGTTTGGTTTATGGTGCTACAGGCTCGTTTGATCTTCAAAAAATTCAAGAAACGGCTTTAATTGTAGATGCCAAAAGTTGGTTTTTTGTAGGTGGCGCAATGCTTGCTATTGGAATGTTATTCAAAATTGCGGCGGTACCATTTCATTTTTGGGCGCCAGATGTTTATGAAGGGGCACCTACATTGACAACGGCAACAATGAGTACTTTGGCAAAAGTAACTGCAATGGCGGCTTTTTTCAAATTAATGTCGGCTATGAATCTAAATTTGCCAGAATCTGCAGAAACTGTAATTGTAGTAATTGCTATTTTGTCGATGACCTTTGGAAATATTATGGCACTAAAACAGGCAAATGTAAAAAGAATGTTGGCTTTTTCAGGAATATCTCATGCTGGATTTATGCTGATGACTTTGCTTTCGGTGACTACTGCTGCTGGAAGTTTACTTTATTATGTTGCGGCCTATTCCCTTGCTGGAATTGCTGCTTTTAGCGTGATTTTGTATGTAGGAAATCATACTAAAAATGAAGATATTAGCAATTTTAACGGTCTTGGAAAAACAAATCCGTTGCTTGCCATTGTGCTTACATC
>JAYTNQ010000020.1:0-2147 GCA_043748255.1 Bacteroidota bacterium | reverse complement strand
ATATGATATGTGCAATTAATTCAAACCAGATGCAAAAAATCCTTCCTCCACCGTCTGTAACGCCCATTCCAGAACTTCTTTGGTATAAGTTAAATAATAATATATTTAATTATAAAATGACAAATTCCCCCATTTTAGAAGCAACTTGTAATGGTATTCCTGCTTACACAGCCAGTCGACTTCCCGGAATAAATTGTTTTAATTTTACTGGCGGAACATCATCAAATTGGTTGAATCTTCCTGCTTTAACGAGAACGACCACATTAACATTTTCGTGCTGGATAAATGTTCAGACATTCGCACTCTATTCAAGAGTTTTTGATTTTGGTGGGACATTCAGGATACACATAGTAAATGCAAATACATTGAGATTTAATGATGCACATTCATTTACGTACACAACAACATTTCAAAATGTTTGGAAACACCTATTATTCACTGTAAATGGAACAACTCTAACATTTTACGAAGACGCAGTTGTCAAAAGTACATTTACAATGGCAAGTTCATTATCAACCGTGCCAACAATAGGATATATAGCACACTCATATGCGTCTGGTGATGTGAATCCAGCCGCTAAATATTCAGATTTAAGAGTTTACAATCGTGTGATTTCGAATGCTGAAATTGTTACTCTTTTCAACAATTAACGCCGATCAAAAAACCTTCACTCCACTTTCTAAGACATCAATTACAAGTTATTTTGTTTTCGACGACGTAGCTGTTTCCATTTTCTATCTCAAAGTCATATACAGTTGTGTCTATTACTTTTATTTTTGATATATGAAACGGTTCGTACCACACATAGTCATTCTCTATAAAAGACGTATCATTTTCTAATCGAAGACAGTACGATGGCATGACTACTCCATTTACAACGGACAATCTTGATTTACAAACTGCGAATATATGCCCTAATTTCAAATACAAACGTTGTAATCCTAATGCTAAATTATAGGACACCACTGTTACGCCATATTCATCTATACAACCTTTCATATATCCATTTATAAATTCATGTATGAATTCTATAGGTGCGTCATGAACCCATTCAGGAATTCGTCGCTCGTTAATGTTGCCGTACATTTTCAATATACTGTACCACACAAAACTGGAACAACCTGAAACCTTACATCTTTTATTTATCGTGGGAATATTCTTTAATGGTAATATTTCATTTATACACCCAAGTGCTTCTTTTTCATCTTTGTTATTATTGATGGATATTCTAATTTCATGCATACATCTTCCATCTCTTCCAACTTTTTCGTCTAACCAACCATCACATACAAAATAACCCATCATATACCAATACTCTTTTTGATCTAATTTGATAGTAATATTTTCATCAAATGTGAATTCAGGTATAGTTTTGCTTGTATTTATCATCATACCATAATAATCGTTGGTTGTAAGTTTGTTAGTTTTTTTCCATTTTGGATTAGTGAATATAATTTCAGTGTTGTGATTTATCGTCATACACTTTTTTTCACGGACAAAAAATAGTTGTTCTTCCGTACACGTTATTATATTTGGGTGGTTTTTGATATACACATTATACACGTATCCGTTGTATTTACTCGTCCGTAATTTCAAAATGTTCTTTGCATTTCCTCTTGCTAAGAGCTTATCATTTGATAAGATATTTTCAATGTTTTTATAACCGTCTTGTGTCAATACTTTTGTCCCAATGATGAAACCTTCATATAAAGAGGTCATTATACTATTTTGTAGTGATATGGTATAGTATAGTTGTATAAATGAAAACACGCAACAAACATAAATCAAATAAAAAATTAAGTAAAAGAACAAGAAAGAAGAGAATTGTTGGCGGTAATATAAGCACAAGTTCTGGAGGAATTTTCTGTTATATGCCATATAATTCACTTGACACACATAACAAGTCAACTTTCAAAATAGAATCTGCCACAAATATTAGAGAGCAATTAAAAAAACTGAAGAAATTTTTTCCAACTGGGTTTTATGTCATTTCGATACTTACAACACCATCTGTTGGTAGTAAAACCATTAAAAGTAGAAAAATTTATTATCAATTGATTAAGGATAATATTATTGAATTTACATTAAATGACGGTGGTGTTATGGAAAATAGTAGAGATGGTTGGGTTTATTGTTCTATTGACGAC
>JAYTNQ010000019.1:0-2149 GCA_043748255.1 Bacteroidota bacterium | reverse complement strand
AGGCAATTTTGTCAATGTGACTAATCCCTTTTATGGGATTGGATTGGTAGTTTGAATCGTTTGAAATATAAGTGCCAGCGGCTTCGGGTTCAAATGTATTTTTAATTAATATAGGAATATTTTTGGTCAAAACTGGCTGAATTGTTGGCGGATACAACACTTTTGCACCAAAATGTGATAATTCCATAGCTTCTTGATACGAAATTTTTTCAATTGGTTGCGCCTGTTTCACAATTCGTGGATTTGCCGTAAACATGCCGCTTACGTCTGTCCATATTTCGAGCTCGCTTGCTTGTAGTGCCGCAGCAACAATTGCGGCTGTATAATCTGATCCGCCACGACCTAAAGTGGTGTTATTTCCGTCCAAAGACGAAGCAATAAAACCTGGAATTACAGTTATTTGTGAAGTATTTTGTAGAAAATAATCAAAAATGAGTTGGTTTGTAATTTCAAAATCAACAACTGCTTTTCCAAAATGGCTGTTGGTTTTTATCAATTCACGACTGTCTTTGTAGCCTGCACTTGCTACCTTTTGTTGCATTGCAGCAGCAATAATTTGCGACGAGAGCAGCTCGCCAAAACTTAATATAGTGTCAGATGTTCGGTTTGAAAGTTCTCCAAGCAAATAACAGCCGTCTAACAAGGTTTTTAGATGGTCCAAATGGCCATTTATCTTGACCAACAAATCATTTTGTGCTTCAATTGGCACAAGCTCTGCGATTGCAATTTTGTGTTTTTGCTCAATTTGCTCAAATATTTCTTTGTAATTTTTGTCTTTTGCTGACGCATTTGTAGCGGCCAAAGCCAACAAATCTGTAACACCACTAAATGCCGAAACCACAACAACTAATTGATTTTCTTTTGTTTGTGATTTACAAATTGCAATCACCAATTGTATGTTTTGCGCATTTGCAACAGAAGTACCGCCGAATTTTAGAATTTTCATTTTTATATTTTAATAATTTTCAAAATTAGTGTATTTTTCAAAATTATAAAATGTAATTTTCGGTTTTATGAAATTCATAAATAGGAGCCGCAATCTGAGCTGAAATTTTGAATATCATAAAAAATTGTACGATAAATTAGAATTGCATAATTTTTTTTGCGTTTTACACAATTACAACCCTAATCCGTGCAAAACGGTGGTTAATTCTGGGTCTGAAGGACGAGGAGCGTCTGGATCAACAATATTCCCTTTTGGATCTATCAAAATAAATCTCGGAATACTATCTATGCTGTAAGCACGAACAAAAGTTGATGTCCAATTATTGTCTGCAAAAAGCTGGATCCCGCCCATTTTTTGAGAATCAACCAATTTGAACCATTTGTCATGATCTTTTTTCTCATCCACAGAAATGCTCACAAAGGCAATGTTTTTTGCTGCAAAAGCTTCTTCAACTTTTTGAAGCGAAGGAATTTCAGCACGACACGGGCCACACCAAGTTGCCCAAACATCGATATAAACATATTTTCCTTTTAGACTTTCGAGCGTGGTTGTGGCACCATTATGATTTTCATAACTAAATGATGGTGAGGGCTTTCCAATCTCAATTGATTTTAAATTGTTATATTTTATAGCAAGTTCTTTTTTGAATTTATTGTCCGTAGAAAGTGTTAAAAGTTTAGCATACAAATGTTCCAATTCAGGATTTGAAGCCGTAAGTTCACCCATCAAATTCTTGCAAAAGAAATTTTTGATATGCTCACTTTTCAAGATTTCAATTTCAGGAAGCGCAATTGACGATGCGTATTTATTTTTTTCGCTCATTTGACTCGCAATTTTTTTGTTAAATATAGCGTTCACAATTTGTTTATATGGATTCGAAAACAAAAAAGCCATATCATTATCCAAATCAATTGTTTCATCAAATTTCGGGAATGATTCCGTTGTTTTGAAATTTGGATTTGACGTATAATGGGCATGATATAGCGGATAGTTTAAAAAATTTGCCTGTTCAAAATAGTGCAAATTTTGAATTTCTTGCGTTTTATATTCACCTTCAGAAAACTTTAATTCGTTAAATTTTGAATTGATTTTGCCCTTTATCTCTGCTATTTTTGACAAAAATGCCGCCTCATCCAATTTGTATAAAATCTCGGGTTTTAGCTCATATCTAAAAGAGTTTTTGTACGCAATATATTGATTTTC
>JAYTNQ010000018.1:0-2155 GCA_043748255.1 Bacteroidota bacterium | reverse complement strand
GGCGCCTTTTTCTTCCAACATTTTGGCAATTCCTGCTACTGTTGATGCTTTTTGACCAATAGCCACATAGATGCAAAATACGGGTTTGCCGGCATCATAAAACTCTTT
Source organism: Bacteroidota bacterium (assembly GCA_043748255.1). Taxonomy (GTDB): domain Bacteria; phylum Bacteroidota; class Bacteroidia; order Flavobacteriales; family Flavobacteriaceae; genus Flavobacterium. The sequence goes on along the minus strand of JAYTNQ010000018.1, from coordinate 2,047 downwards.
TTGGTTCAAAATGGTGTCGATGCAAACAGTTGACTTTCCGGTTTGACGGTCGCCAATAACCAATTCGCGTTGTCCACGTCCAACAGGAATCATGGCGTCAACGGCTTTGATACCGGTTTGAAGCGGCTCTGTAACGGGTTGACGGAAAATTACTCCGGGAGCTTTTCTTTCTAAAGGCATTTCAAAAAGTTCGCCGCCAATTGGTCCTTTTCCATCTATAGGAAAACCGAGTGTGTTTACTACTCGACCTACCATGGCTTCGCCTGCTTTTAAGGATGCAATACGTTGGGTGCGTTTTGCGGTAGAGCCTTCTTTGATGCCTGTAGATGGTCCCAAAAGCACTACTCCAACATTATCTTCTTCGAGGTTCAAAACGATGGCTTCCAATCCATTTTCAAACTCGACCAATTCGCCATATTGCACATTTGAAAGTCCGTAAATACGGGCAATTCCATCACCAACTTGAAGCACAGTACCAACCTCTTCTAGGGTTGCGCCTGATTCAAAACTTTCTACTTGTTTTCTTAATATTGCTGATATTTCAGCTGGTTTAATTTCTGCCATAATCTTAAATTATATTTATTCTTTAAATCCTAATTTGTCGAATTTTCTATGTTTTTTTTAGAAAATTTTATTTTAAATCGAACTGCGAAAAGCTATTTTTTTTAATTTGCTAATTCTCTTTTTAAAATTTGCAATCTGTTAGCAATAGAAGCATTGTATTGCTTGTCGCCTATTCTTAAAATAAATCCACCAATAATGGTTGGGTCTATCGTGTTTTTTATGGTTATTTTTTTGTCAGAAAACGAAGCGATTTTTGCCAAAATTTGTGTTTCTAAAGCATCATCCATTGCGATTGCAGTTGTTACAAATGCTACTTCTACCCCGTTTAGGATGTCAAACAGTTTGCTATATCCTGATGCAATTTCGCCCAAAATTTCAAATCTTTTGTTTTCATACAACAAATGAAAAAGCCCTTTGGTAATATGATTTGAATTTGCAAAAACTTCTAAAATCGCATTTTCTTTGTGATCTACTTTTATGGTTGGATTTTGAATAAAATTACTTAATTCAAAATTAGTGTCTATCGTTGAAGCGATTAATTTCATGTCTGCATCGACTTCTATGGCAACATTTTTTGAAATTGCCAAATCCAAAATTGCTTTCGCATATCGAATTGCTGCTCTTGTATTTGCCATTTTAGTTTAGTTTTGCATCAACCAACATTTTTTCGACCAATTTCATTTGGGCATCTTTGTTGGTCAACTCTTCTTTCAATAATTTTTCTGCAATAGATACCGACAAATTGGAAACGTGAGATTTCAATTCGGCCAATGCTGCATTTTTTTCGCTTTCGATCGCTGCTTTTGCTTGAGCAATCATTTTTTGGCCTTGTTCTTGCGCTTCATTTTTAGAGTCAGCAATCATTTTTTCTTTGATTTCTCTGGCTTCTTTTAGCATATTGTCGCGTTCCAAACGTGCTTCTTGCAAAATGCGTTGGTTGTCTGCTTGCAGGTTTTGCATGTCCTTTTTGGCATTTTCAGCTGCTAAAAGGGCGTTTTTGATAGAGGTTTCTCTTTCGGTAACGGCACCTAAAATAGGTTTCCAAGCAAATTTTTTCAGAAGAAAAAGAAATACTATAAATATTATGGTGGTCCAAAAAATTAAACTTTCCGGGGCTGTAAAATTCATAACTGTATGTTTTTAATGTTTTTTTGTTTTAAAAAACTTTCTGAAACCAACCGTTTCAGAAAGTTTTGTTCAATTACTTGGCGATCAAAGCAACTACAACAGCAAAAAGGGCAACCCCTTCTACAAGCGCAGCGGCAATAATCATTGTAGTTTGAATTTTTGAATGCGCATCTGGCTGACGAGCGATAGCGTCCATTGCAGATCCACCAATTCTTCCAACTCCAATTCCTGCTCCAATTGCAGCTAATCCTGCACCGATTCCAGCTAATACCATAATGAAAAATTTATATAGTTAATAATTAATAAAACTCGATTAATGATGGTCATGATCCTCAACAGCTTGACCAATAAAAAG
>JAYTNQ010000017.1:0-2158 GCA_043748255.1 Bacteroidota bacterium | reverse complement strand
GGCTTGGGGGTTTCTTAAAATTGTTGTGGGTTGTTGGGTAGGTCAAAAAAGGGTGTTATTTTTGTAAAAAAAGGTTTATGAAAAAGATATTTCGTTTTGGCGCAGTGGTTTTTGTGGTTTTGGTGCTTTATTTTGGTTGGAAAAATTATGAAAAATTAGATTTGATTTCGGGTTTTTCGGCCAAAAATGTTGCTTCGGCACATTTTATTGACCATCGGTCTTTGGAGTCGATTGAAAGCGGCGATAATGATATTCCGCTGATTGATTGGGCGAGCAACAGGGTTGATGAGGCGCAGGGTTTTGCCTCGGCTTCGGTATATGGGCTCAAAAAGCGAAAAGCCATTTACAGGCCTGGATTGGGGGCGGTTTTGACCAATAGCGAGGTGGTGCCAAGTGCCGCTTTTTTGGCTCCGAGGCGTTCTAAAAAGGGGGGCGACTTGCCTTTTCCGTATGGTGATTTGGAACAAAAAGATCAAGTTTTTGAGGAAATAGATTATCAAAAATTAGCTAAAGCGGTTGATTTTGCCTTTGACGCTCCGGGTCAAAAAATCAAGCGCAGTAGGGCGGTTTTGGTCGTATATAAAGACCATATTATTGCCGAAAAATATGATGTTGGTTTTGACAAAAACAGTAAGATTTTGGGTTGGTCGATGACAAAAAGTATCACAAGTGCGTTGTTTGGTGTTTTGCAAAAACAGAAAAAAATCAACATTTTTGATCCAGCACCAATTGCGGAATGGCAAAACGATGCGCGCAAAAAAATTACGATCAACGATTTGCTGCACATGAATTCTGGATTGGAGTGGAGCGAAGATTATGCTTCGATTTCAGATGCTACGACCATGCTTTTTGAGGATACAGACATGAGCAGAAGCCAGCTTTTGAAGCCAGCCGAATTTGAACCGAACACGCATTGGAACTACTCATCTGGAACTACCAATTTGTTATCGGGTATTTTGCGCAAGCAGTTTGCAACGCAGCAAGAATATCTTGATTTTTGGTATTCGGCGTTGATAGACAAAATTGGTATGCACTCGATGCTGATCGAAACCGATTTGAGTGGCAACTATGTTGGCTCGTCTTATGGCTGGGCTACGGCGCGTGATTGGGCCAAGTTTGGGTTGCTGTATTTGCACAATGGCAGCTGGAACGGCGAGTCGATTTTGGATCCAAGTTGGGTGCGCTATGCTGCCACGCCTGCTGTTGGTTCTCGTGGTGATTATGGGGCGCATTTTTGGCTTAATGCCGGCAAACGTTATCCTGATGCGCCATTGGATTTGTATTCATGCAATGGTTTTCAGGGGCAAAAAATTTTTATTATTCCTTCGCACGAGATGGTTATTGTGCGATTGGGGCTCAAAGAAAATGAGGGTTTGGATTTGAATGTTTTTCTGAAAGAAATCTTGGCGAGTGTTGTGGTCAAAAAACAAAAATAATTGTCTTTTGTATGATAAAAATGTTTAATTTTGATAAAAATAATTTTTAATCTAAAACACTTATATCATGCCCTTTGAACTACCCAATTTGCCTTATGCTTATGATGCTTTGGCTCCGCATATCGATGCTCGAACTATGGAAATTCACCATTCTAAACACCACAATGCTTATACAACCAACTTGAATGCCGCTATTGCTGGCACCGATTTGGAGGGTATGACGATTGAAGCGATTTTGCATCATTTGGATCCAAAAAACGCGGCTGTTCGCAATAACGGTGGTGGTTTTTTTAACCACAATTTGTTTTGGAATTGTATGTCGCCAAACGGCGGTGGCGAGCCTACGGGCGCATTGGCAGCGGCGATAGATCGTGATTTTGGCGATTTTACGAGTTTCAAAACGGCTTTTGCAAAGGCTGGCATCACACAGTTTGGTTCGGGATGGGCGTGGCTTTGTGTTCAAAACGATGGTACATTGGCGGTTTGTGGCACTCCAAATCAAGATAATCCATTGATGCCAAATGTGGGTTGTGGTGGCACGCCAATTTTGGCGATGGATGTTTGGGAGCACGCTTATTATTTGCATTATCAAAACCGAAGACCTGATTATATCGAAGCTTTTTTTGCCGTGATTGATTGGGATGCCGTTTCAAAAAGGTTTGTGGCATAAACTGTTTTCTTTTATAAAAAAGCTGCCGTAGGTTTCTATGGCGGCTTTTTTT
>JAYTNQ010000016.1:0-2164 GCA_043748255.1 Bacteroidota bacterium | reverse complement strand
TTAGAATTTGAAGAATTAGTTACAAAAACTTTCATCAACACCGATCAAGAAGAAGTTGTTGAAGGAATTGTAGTAAGAATTACCGACAGAGATGCCATAGTGGACATCAACGCAAAATCTGAAGGTGTTATTTCATTAAACGAATTTCGTTACAATCCAAACCTAAAAGTTGGTGACAAAGTAGAAGTTTTGATCGATATCCGTGAGGACAAAACCGGTCAATTGGTACTTTCGCACAGAAAAGCCCGCACTATCAAAGCATGGGATAGGGTAATTTCGGCAAATGAAACAGGCGAAATCGTAAACGGTTTTGTAAAATGTCGTACCAAAGGCGGTATGATTGTTGATGTTTTTGGAATCGAAGCCTTTCTTCCAGGATCTCAAATTGATGTTAAACCAATTAGAGATTACGATGTATATGTAAACAAAATGATGGAATTTAAAGTGGTAAAAATTAACCACGAATTCAAAAACGTTGTTGTTTCGCACAAAGCACTCATCGAAGCAGATATCGAAGTACAGAAAAAAGAAATTATAGGACAACTCCAAAAAGGACAAGTTTTAGAAGGTGTCGTAAAAAACATCACATCTTATGGTGTGTTTATCGACCTTGGTGGTGTTGACGGATTGATTCATATCACAGATTTATCTTGGAGCAGAATCAACCACCCAAGTGAAGTTTTAGAATTAGACCAAAAATTAAACGTTGTAATTCTTGATTTTGACGACGAAAAAACCCGTATCCAATTGGGTCTCAAGCAATTGAGCGCCCACCCTTGGGATGCTTTGAGCGCCGAGCTAAACGTAGGCGACAAAGTAAACGGAAAAGTTGTTGTAATCGCAGATTATGGCGCATTTATTGAAGTTGCCGAAGGCGTAGAAGGATTGATCCACGTTTCTGAAATGTCATGGTCAACACACTTGCGCTCTGCACAAGATTTTGTAAAAGTTGGCGACATTATTGAAGGTGTAATCTTAACTTTGGACAGAGACGACCGCAAAATGTCGTTAGGCATCAAACAAATGACACAAGATCCATGGACAGACATCACATCAAAATATCCAGTTGGCTCAAAACACACCGGAATTGTTAGAAACTTTACTAACTTTGGTATTTTTGTAGAATTAGAAGAAGGCATAGACGGATTGATTTATATCTCTGATTTGTCTTGGACTAAAAAAATCAAACACCCATCTGAATTTGTAAACGTTGGCGAAAAATTAGACATCGTAGTTCTTGAATTAGATGTTGATGGTCGCAAACTATCTTTAGGTCACAAACAAACAACTCCAAATCCTTGGGACAAATATGAAGACGCATTTGCCGTAGGAACCATTCACAATGGCGAAATTTCAGAAATCGTTGACAAAGGCGCTACCGTAGAATTTGGCGAAGATATTGTTGCCTTTATTCCAACACGTCACCTTGAAAAAGAAGACGGCAAAAAATTGAAAAAAGGTGATTCTGCCGATTTCAAAGTTATCGAATTCAACAAAGAGTTCAAAAGAGTTGTTGCTTCACATACTGCCATTTTCCGTGAGGAAGAAGAAAAAAATGTAAAAGCAGTTTCAGAAGCCGTTAGTGCAAACAACAATGCACCAACTTCAACTTTGGGAGACAACAATGATATTCTTGCCGATTTGAAAGCAAAAATGGAAAAGAGAGAAAAAAACTAATTTCTTTATTTTAATATTAAAAACCTCGCAAATTGCGGGGTTTTTTTTTGCATATATTCTACAACTTATTCAATTCAAATGAACCCAAATTGAATTGTTTATCGTTTTCTCAAAAAAGTATTTAAAAAAAGCCTAAAACCTATTTTTTGAATGAGTTTTTAAAATATTTGATAAAAATTATAAATTACCCCCTGTTTTTTTAAAGAAAATGATACAAAACAATAATTTATTTTAAATTTGCCCTATAAATATAAGGGCTAACTTAAAATAAAATAAAATGAAAATCGAAAAACATTGGATCGCATCATTTGTAATCATTAGTATCATTGCAATTACGGCACTATTTTGGCCAGAAAACAACCAAAACCTTGTAGCCACTTTTGGAAAAGTCGAACAAATTGTGCCTTCAGACGTTGCATGGATGCTCACCGCAACCTGTTTGGTGCTTATCATGACGCCTGGACTATCCTTTTTTTATGGCGGTATG
>JAYTNQ010000015.1:0-5949 GCA_043748255.1 Bacteroidota bacterium | reverse complement strand
GTATTCTTGTAAATTCTTCAAAGACGTATTCTGCTACTAATCCGGCGTGCCATGAGGTGCCGCATGCCACAATGAGTATGCGGTCTGCTTTCAAAAATTTTTCGAGATTGTCTTCTACACCTGCCATTTGAATGATACCTTGATTGGCTAATAATCTGCCGCGATAGGTGTCTTTGATTACGCTTGGTTGTTCGTAGATTTCTTTGAGCATAAAGTGGTCATATCCGCCTTTTTCTATTTGTTCAAGGTTCATTTTGAGTTCTTGAATGTTGGCGTCAACGTGCGAATCGTCTTTTATCTTTCTGATTTCTAATGGTTTGTGTAGTCGCACGATAGCCATTTCTTCGTCTTCGAGATAGATGGCGTTTGCGGTATATTCGATAAATGGTGAGGCGTCTGAGGCGATAAAATATTCGTTGTCGCCAACACCAATTGCCAATGGGCTACCGAGTCGTGCTACTACAATTTCGTCTGGATTGTGTTTGTCGAATACGCAAATGGCATAGGCTCCTACTACTTCGTTGAGGGCAAGTTGAACGGCTTGTCCAAGTTTGAGGTTGTTCTTTTTTTGAATTTCTTCGATAAGATTTACCAATACTTCGGTGTCTGTGTCTGATTGAAATGTGTAGCCACGATTGGTAAGTTCGGCTTTTAGCGGGGCATAGTTTTCTATAATTCCGTTGTGAATTAGTGCTAGGTTTCCGGAGTTTGAAAGGTGTGGGTGTGAGTTGACATCGTTTGGCACGCCGTGTGTTGCCCAGCGGGTATGTCCCATTCCGATGGTGCCATTTGTGGATATTTCTTCAGATTTTTTTTCGAGATCTGATACTTTTCCTTTGGTTTTGGATAGTTTTAGATCTTGCCCATCAAAGATCATAACGCCTGCGCTGTCATAACCTCTGTATTCTAATCTTTGCAATCCTTTTATAACGATAGGATAGGCTTGTCTGTGACCGATATAACCAACAATTCCACACATAGCTTTCTGTTTTTAGTTAGGTTTGGTATAATATATTTCGAGTTTTAATCTTTTTTCTTCTGGCACATCTGCGCCTTGTTTGCTACCATACAAAATTGTACCAAGTGGGCTCAACGCTGCTGCTGTTGGCAATCTGTCAAAGGCTTTGTCTGTTGTTTTCGGTATAGGAAACGGAATGTTCAGGGCATTTTTGAGATAGGTATTTGAGATAATCGCAATAGATTCTGTAATTCCTAATGCCAATCGAACATTGGTAGAATCTTTATATTTTACTAAATTGCGCAAATGGTTTGTGATTCTAAATTTGTATCGTGTGCCTCGTTTGCTGGTTGCATCTGTTTCGATAATACCACCGTGAATACTTTTGTTTAGTTTTGTATTGGAGTTGGTAGAAATGTCTGTTGCATAATCTATAATTGGGCGGTTGTTGTTGAGGTCATACAAATAAAGTCTGTTTGGCTCTGGAGCGGTTTCCATAGCGGTGTTGTCTATATAAAATGACAAACTTGCTTCGTTTATCAACCATCCTTTTGCTCTAATTTGGTCTAATTCGTCTGGCACTTTGTTGTTGTCTGTATCTGCGCTTCCAAAAAGGTCGATGATGGCTATCGAGCCTTCGTTGCCGCCTTTGAGGTATAGCTTTTGATCGCCAATAACTGGGTTTGCGGTGGCCAATGCCGAGGTATAAGCACCTGTATTGGTTTGTTGAATAAGGTTGATTTTGTTACCACTCATATTCATCACAACGGTTTTGATAATTTTTTTGTCTTTAGAAACGCCGTCTGTATCGGTATATTTGATTGGTAAACCAGCGGTGTCTAAGCCTGAATATTCTGTATAATAAATTGTAACATTTCCTTTTGAAAAATCCATTTTCATCAATTGCCCTTGTGCGGCATCGGCTACTTGAAAATACAAACCTCTAAAATAATTTTTGAAAGCGGTGTTTGTAGTCAACTTTCCATCGGCTGCCGAAAGTATTTTTTGTTTAAAATAATCTTTGTCTAAATGCAAACGCATTCGTGGCGTAAGGCGAGACTCTACTTCGGTTGTCATGGTCAATTCGTTTGATCTTTTAAAAACCACAACTTCTTTTGGGTCTGGCACAAACATTTCGTTTTCTAAATGTTCTTTGCCTGGAATTGGGCTTACAAAATTGTTCAATACAAGTGATTTTTTAAAACCATCAATTTCAGCATCTTGATTGGCATAATATTTTTGAGCCTTTTCAAAATTGGAGTTTGGGTCTAAATCGGTCATAAAAAAACCTGACTCAAAAACTTTCAAATTTATGGGTGCACTTCCATTTATAGAATCGAGTTGATATGTTGTACGACCGTCCAAAACCGAAAGTGATTTGCTAAAATAAGGTATTGTCATCACAACGCTATCCATAGAAACAAAAAGTTTTGTGTCAAAAGTTGGGTTTACGGCAGACAATTCTAATTGGGTTACAAAGTTTGATTTAGTTTTTCCAAATACGGCGTTGTCATAAACGCCTAATGTGTTGATGTTAAGATTATTGGCTTGAATCGTGCCTGTTCCTTGGCTAAATGCAGTAACGGTTGCATTGGTATATTTTTCAAAACCAAAATGGCCATCGTCTATTATCCCGGCACCAATTTCGTTAAAATCTTTGTCGCAAGACGCTAAAATAATCAAACCTGAAATGGCAATGCCAATGTTTTTTAAAAAGAATTTATTAGTCATTTTTATAAAAAAATTAATTAGTCAACACTTCGTTTTTGTAGAAGTTGGTATAAACTTCGGCAAAAGTATCTTTCGGGGCGAAAGGTAAAAAAGGTTTTTTTGATGTTTCAATAAATTGGGTTAAACTTAACGAAACATGCTCTGAAGCAATAATCACAGCGTCTGAATGATTGATAGCCGTTTTGATGATGTTTTCATAATTTGGCGTTTCTAAATCTGCAATTGCCGCTGCAGGAATGCCGTCAAACTTGATTTTGTTGATCATTTCTGTATTCAAAACTCCGTCAAAAGATTGGCTATAAACCGAAGTTACAATTTTAGTGTTCATAAAAAGGGCTTCGTTTTTGTAAAAATGTTTTAAATAAACGGGCAAAATCGAGGCCATCCAACCATGTACATGGATAATATCTGGTACCCAATTGAGTTTTTTTACGGTTTCGACAACGCCTTTTGCAAAAAAAATAGCCCGTTCATCATTATCCGGAAACAGCACACCATCTTCGTCTGTAAAAGTAGCTTTACGCTTAAAATACTCGTCATTATCAATAAAATAAACTTGAATGCGCTCACGCGGAATCGAAGCAACTTTTATTATCAGTGGCATATCTAGATCATTGACTACCAAATTCATTCCAGAAAGCCTAATCACCTCGTGCAATTGGTGCCTTCTTTCGTTGATGTTGCCATATCTTGGCATAAATATTCTAATTTGTCCGCCTTGATCATTAATCATTTTTGGCACATCATAAGACATCGAAGAAACCTCATTTTCAGCCAGATATGGCACGACTTCAGACGATACAAATAATATTCTTTTTTGCTCCATTTTAAGTTTTACTTGTTTATTTAGAATATTTAACGTGCAAAATTACAAAATTTTATGCTACTATCGACTAAAATATTAAGTTTGCAAACAATTTGAATAATAATAGTATGTTAATTTTTGAAAAAAAGGTTGAACTAATGGCATATTTAAGCCGAATTAGAGTCCAAAAAACCGTTGGATTTGTACCAACAATGGGCGCTTTGCACGACGGACATCTATCGCTAATAGCAAAATCTTGTGCCGAAAACAGCATTTCGGTAGTGAGTATTTTTGTAAATCCAATCCAGTTTTCAAACCCAACCGATTTAGAAAAATATCCCAGAAACATTGCTGCCGATGTTCAAAAAATAAGTGCTGTATCTACCCAAATTATTATTTTTGCGCCAAGCACCACCGATATATATGAACAAAATTTGACTTCAGACACCTTTGATTTTGACGGTTTAGACTACCATTTGGAAGGCAAACATCGCCCAGGTCACTTTGACGGCGTTGGCACGATTGTAAAAAAATTATTCGAAATCGTACAACCCACCCAAGCTTATTTTGGCGAAAAAGATTTTCAGCAATTGCAGGTCATCAAAAAAATGGTTTTCAAAAACCAAATGAATGTCAAGGTTATTGCTTGCCCTATTCTTCGTGAAACAAACGGACTTGCGATGAGCTCACGCAACGAAAGATTGGAGCCAAATGACCGAGAAAATGCCAAATTGATTTTTGAAACGCTTACAATGGTAAAACAAAAATTCAAAAACAAAAACCTACCAATCAATCATATTAAGGATTGGGTAAAAACAGTTTTTCAAAAAAACTATGAGTTTGATTTAGAATATTTTGAAATAGCAGATGAAGCCACTTTTTTGCCTATTTTAAAAAGAAGTTACAAAAAAGATATCCGCGCTTTTATAGCCGTTTTGGTTGATGGCGTTAGATTGATTGATACGATTTCGTTAAATTAACTACATTTGCACCCAAATAAGCTGTTTTAAACGCATATTAACCCCAAAAACATGGCAGTTTCTGACGAATTAGAGAAAATAAATACTGGTCTAAAATCCAAAATCACCACTTTGGCAAGCATTATTTTGCCAATTTTGTTGGGTTTTGGGCTCACCTATTATTCTTACAATTCATTTTCGGAAATGCAGCTCGCTCAAATGAAAAATTATTTTGTGAGTGCCAACTATAACTATGTTTTAATTTCACTTTTCTGGGCTGTTTTGGGCTACGTTTTGCGTGCCTATCGCTGGAAATATACCCTCATGCAAATTGGGATAAAACCCAATTTTAAACTCAATTTTCTCGCGGTTTCTGTAGGTTATTTTGTCAATTTATCGGTGCCAAGATCTGGAGAAATCTCACGAGCTTTAATTTTAAAGAAATACCAAAAAACACCATTTGACAGGGTTTTTGGCACTATTATCGCAGAGCGTATCGTAGATTTTATAATCCTTATTTTGTTTATCGCTTTGGCGCTTTTTATAGAGTTTTCAAAACTCAAAAATTTTCTATTGGCAAACATTCCTATTCAAAAAATAAGTGTGTTTTTGACCATTAGCATCATCCTTTTTTTGGCAGGACTTTATTTGTACTTTTTTTCAAAATGGAAACCTATTTTATGGCTAAAAACCAAAGTTGAAGGCCTTAAAGAAGGTGCTTTTAGTATATTTAAGATGCCCCGAAAATGGCCTTTTTTGATCTATACCTTTCTTATATGGTTTAGTTACATCATGATGTTTTATAGCTCGACAGGCACAATCGCAGAAACCGATAATCTCACAATAGGCACGGCATTAGTCGCCTTTGTGATAGGCAGTTTGATTATTGCATTTACAAACGGAGGCTTTGGGTTTTTTCCTATTATTATCGCAAAAATCTTGTTTTTGTATGGAATCCCACTCGTTGCAGGCAACGCTTTTGGCTGGATTGTTTGGACATCACAACTGCTGATTACCGTTGTTTTAGGCATTTTGGCTTTTCTAATTTTACCGATTTTTAATAAAAAGCCAAAAAAATGATTATATTGCTCCAATATTTTGATGTTTTTAATAAAAATTAAGCGATTTTGTATGAAAAAAATACTTTTTGTTTTGACTATAACTTTCTGTTTTTCAGCATTTTCACAGCAAAAAATAGAAGTTTTTAAATCTATTAAACTTCTTGATGACCGAGAATATTCTGTAACCCTTCCAACAAACTATGAAAAAAATCCTTTAAAAAAATACCCGCTCATTTTGCTTTTGGACGGAGAATATATGCTACAAGCATTTGAAGGTGCTATTTCTTACGGTAATTATTGGGACGATTTGCCCGAAGTGATTGTAGTTTCAATCTACCAAAACCCAAAATTTCAACGAGAAGAATATTATCGAATCGACGAGTTTACGGGGCTTCCAATCGAAAAAGGCTTGCAGTTTTTTAACTTTATTGGCGA
>JAYTNQ010000014.1:0-2178 GCA_043748255.1 Bacteroidota bacterium | reverse complement strand
ATAGGAACCCACACCGCTTTTGTAAATAACTTGCAGGGATGCAACATAGTGAGTCGCGAGTTTGTGGTGGTTGGCTACCCAAAATTCTTTTCACCAAATGGAGACGGAACCAATGATTTTTGGACAATTGCTGGTATCAACAGCATTTTTAACAATCATTGTCTTGTTGATATTTTTGACAAAACAGGCAAATTAATAACACAAATAACTGCCCAAAACACCAAAGGCTGGGATGGCAATTTTGCCGAAAAACCACTTCCGTCTGATGATTATTGGTTTGTACTTCATTTTGAAAGTGGCAAAATTTTCAAAGGAAATTTTAGTTTGGTGCGTTAGAAACATTTAATATTTATAAAAATAAAATGAAACAATTTTTATTTTCTTACGGAACATTGCAATTAGAAAAGGTACAATTGGAGCTTTTTGGTAGAAAATTTTTAGGTAAATACTCACGATTATTGAAATACAAATTAGAAAAAATTGAAATTCATGATAAGGAGGTTCTAGCAAAAAGCAACAAAAAACACCACCCAATCGCAATATTTACAGGCAATGAAACTGATTTTATTGACGGAGTGATTTTTGAAGTAACTAAAAAAGAATTAAAACTTTCCGACTCCTATGAAGTGTTTGAATATGAGAGAATTGTAGAAAATTTTGAGAATTATAATCAAGCTTGGGTTTATGTTTGTAGAACTACAAATCAAACAAGAAAGTAATGGTTTTTAGAGTTTTTTTTTAATTGATTTCTAACTATTAAATTATGTTTTTGTATTTTTGTTCTCAACATAAAATTTAGAATATTGATTTTTACAATGCTTAAATTCAAAAGAAAAAATAAATGAAAAAAATAATACCAATTGTTTGCGTATTAATTTGTTTTGTAACTTCAAAAACTTTGGCGCAAAGTGATTGTATCGAAGCTATTGTCGCCTGTGGAAATACCGGCTTTCAAGGACTAACAGTAAATGGGATTGGGCAACAAGAAATTTCTACAAATACTTGTGGAAGTCAGGAAAACAACAGTATTTGGCTGAAATTGCCAATAAATACTGCAGGAACATTAGGTTTCAATCTCGTTCCACAAAGTAACAATTTAGACGAAGATTTTGATTTTTTTATCTTTGGTCCAACCGTTTCATGTGGCAATTTGGGACAGGCAATACGCTGTTCTACCACAAATCCGGCGGCTGCCAATTTGAACAACAATATCACCGGAATGAATGCTACAGAAACAGATGTTTCTGAAGGCCCCGGAACAATGGGAAATAGTTTTGTAAATTGGCTAACTGTGGCTGCCGGCGAAGTCTATTATTTGGTTATTGATCGGCCAACGGGTTCAAGTGATTTTTCGTTACAATGGACTGGCACTGCAACTTTCAAAGTGCCACCTGTGCTCAATATTCCGACTGCGACAACAATAGATCTTGAAAAATGTGATCAAGATGGTAATTTTGATGGTCAAACAAATTTTGATTTGACACAAAATAACGCATCGATTATTGGTAGTCAGCAGGATGTTGCCATAACATATCATTTGAATCAAAATGACGTTACAACTGGTGTAAATGTAATTTTGAATGCCAATTCGTTCATAAACACATCCAATCCACAACAGCTTTTTGTGAGAATTACGGATACAATCACTGGTTGTTTTAGCGCCTCAAATTTTAAAATAAAAATAAGAGATTCGATGCAATTTCCAAAAAACAAAGCTTTTAATTGCGATAATATTGCAGATGGTGATGATACAAACGGTCTAACGATCTTTAATTTGAATACCGTGACAGCTGTTATTTTTGATAATCAAGACACTTCAACTTTTACTATTTCTTATTATCCAACCCAAACTGATGCAAAAAATAATACCAATCAAATTATAGACAATTTTACTAATACCGTAGCAAATCTGCAATCTATATTCATTAAAGCGAGTAGTCCACTTTTTTGTGAAGCAATTCAAAAAATTGATTTGATTGTAAATCCTGTTCCAACCAAGTTTAATGCCTCACTCACCCAATGCGATTATGGTTTGAATCCAGATGGTTTTGTGGTTTTTAATTTGGCCGAAGCCGATAGTTTTTTTACAAATAGCGACCCAAATTTGACAGTCAAATATTTTGAAAATAACGCTTCCCTCCTATCAAATGTGCCTTTAGCATCCAATTTTACCAACAC
>JAYTNQ010000013.1:0-2185 GCA_043748255.1 Bacteroidota bacterium | reverse complement strand
GCAAAAAGTCTAAATCTTTGGCTGCTTTTTCCATCATTTTTTGATGCTCTCTAATTTTTTTATCAATTTCAGGCTTAGACAAATATTCGGTTTCTGGCTCTGCGGCTAATGTCAAATTCATGTTGCCTAATTCAAAATCTACCAAAGGGTTTTTTGTAAAAGCACTTTCAATTTTTTTGTTCAAAGCCATCGGAATCAAGTTGTTTTCCGCATTAAAATTGATTTGTTTCGTTCTGCGATAATCCGTTTCATCTATGGTTTTTTGCATACTTGCGGTGATTTTATCCGCATACATGATGGCTTTTCCGTTCAAATTTCTTGCGGCCCTACCAATAGTTTGTGTCAATGAGCGGTGGCTTCGCAAAAAACCTTCTTTGTCGGCATCAAGAATAGCTACCAAAGAAACTTCGGGCAAATCCAATCCCTCACGTAGCAAATTGACACCAATCAAAACATCAAATATACCTTTTCGCAAATCTTGCATGATTTCTATTCGTTCCAACGTTTCTACTTCAGAATGAATATACCGACATCTAATGCTTAGTTTGGTGAGATATTTTGCCAATTCTTCGGCCATTCTTTTGGTTAAAGTGGTTACCAAAACGCGCTCATCAATTTCTGCTCTTTGCTGAATTTCTTCGATCAAATCATCAATTTGATTTAAGCTTGGGCGAATTTCGATAATAGGATCCAAAAGCCCTGTGGGGCGTATAACTTGCTCTACTACAACACCATCACATTTTTGCAATTCATAGTCTGCTGGCGTAGCAGAGACATAAATGACTTGGTTTTGCATGGTTTCAAATTCATCAAATTTCAGGGGTCTATTGTCCATCGCGGCTGCCAATCGAAAACCATATTCGACCAAATTTTCTTTTCGAGAGCGATCACCGCCATACATAGCATGCACCTGCGATAGTGTTACGTGGCTTTCGTCAACAACCATCAAAAAATCTTTCGGAAAATAATCAAGCAAACAAAAGGGACGCATTCCGGGCAATCTGCCATCAAGATAGCGTGAATAATTTTCGATTCCAGAGCAATAACCCAGCTCACGAATCATTTCTAAATCAAAATTGGTGCGTTCTTCTAATCTTTTTGCTTCAAGCGGTTTTCCAATTTCTTTAAAATAATCAACCTGTTTGACCATATCTTGTTGGATTTCCCAAATCGCATTTTGCAGCACATCAGGCGAAGTCACAAACATATTGGCAGGATATATGGTTAGTTTTTCAAATTTTTCGATGACTTGAAGGTTTTTAACATCAAAACTTTCAATTTCTTCAATTTCGTCACCAAAAAAATGGATTCTAAAAGCATCGTCTGCATACGAAGGAAAAACATCAACGGTATCGCCTTTTATTCTGAAATTTCCGGGTGTAAAATCCATTTCGGTACGTGAATAAAGACTTTGTACCAAGGTATGCAAAAATTTGGTGCGAGAAATGATTTGACCTTTCTCGATTGGAATGACATTTTTTTGAAATTCAACAGGGTTTCCAATTCCATAAAGACATGATACAGAAGAAATTACAATAATATCTCGTCGTCCAGATAATAATGACGAAACTGTTGACATTCGCATTTTTTCTAATTCCTCATTAATAGACAAATCTTTTTCGATAAAAACACCACTAACAGGCATAAATGCTTCGGGCTGGTAATAATCATAGTAAGATACAAAATATTCGACTGCATTTTGCGGAAAAAACTGTTTGAACTCTGAATATAATTGGGCGGCAAGCGTTTTATTGTGTGCCAAAACCAAGGTTGGCCTTTGGGTATTTTCGATAACATTGGCAACGGTAAACGTTTTTCCGGAGCCAGTAACACCAAGCAAAGTTTGAAATTTATCGCCGTCAGAAACGCCTTTTGTCAATTTTTCAATTGCTTGAGGTTGGTCGCCTTTTGGCTGATAATCTGACACAACTTGAAAATTCATCTTTAGATTGGCTATTTTTTGAATGCAAATATAACAAGATTATTGGGCAATTTTTTAGTTGTGTTTGGTATTAATACCAAAAAACGGATGCAATTTAAAATTTAAAGCTTACTTTGCGATAAAATTTTCAACATGAATTCGAGTTTTTTTTATAGCGTTTTGACCAAAAAATTTCCATTTTCGCCTACGACAAAGCAAAATATTTTTTTTCAGCAAATAGCCGAATTTTGTTGTAATCAAGAT
>JAYTNQ010000012.1:0-2197 GCA_043748255.1 Bacteroidota bacterium | reverse complement strand
CGAAACGCCAAAAACAACTACTGCAGGTATAGTTTTTAAAATTCAAATCGCCGCAAGTGCTACAAAAATGGATTTGAAACCCAAAAATTTCAAAGGATTGAACAATATCGAAATGAGCACTGATAATGGGAAATTTTTCAAATACAGCTATGGCAACACCAACAATTACGAAACCGCACAAGAAAACCTTGCCCAAGCAAAATCAAAAGGATATGAATCTGCTTATATTGTAGCCTTTAAAGACGGCAAAAAAATAAACCTCAAAGACGCAATCAAAAAATAATTAACAAAAAACACAACACCTTGAAAATTAGTAGAGAAATAAAAACCGCCATACTTGCCATAGCCTCCATATCGCTTTTTATTTGGGGATATAGTTTTTTAAAAGGAAGCAACCTTTTTTCAGACTACAAAACTTTTTATGTACAATACAAAAACGTAGAAGGACTAGCACCATCGGCACCCGTAACCCTAAACGGACTCATCATTGGCAAAGTAAACAGCATCAAAATTCAAGACAAAACAGGCAATTTGGTAGTCGAATTACAAATAAAAAGCGATTTTACGTTTTCAAAATCCAGCAAAATCAACATCTATGACCCCGGCTTTATTGGAGGCAAACAAATTCAAATTGTGCCCGACTTCAACGACAAAAATATTGCCATATCCGGCGATTACCTCAACGGAGTTACCATTCCGGGACTTACAACCCTAGTAGGCGAAAAATTATCGCCACTGCAAGCCAAAGTCGAAAAAATGATCTCAAACGCAGATTTGCTCATGACAAACCTCAACAACGTTTTGGACACAAAAACCAAAGAAAACCTGCGACAAAGCATCGAAAACCTTGACAAAACCCTACTCGAATTTAGCAAAGCCTCCAAAACCGTAAACGGAATGCTTGCCGAAAACAAACAAAAAATAAACGGAACCCTCAATAATTTAGACCTTGCAGCACACAATTTTTCAACTATTTCAGACTCATTAGCCAAAATTAAAATAGGCAAAACCGTCAAAACCCTCGAAAACACCCTTGCCAAAGTAGATAACATCATGCTCGATATGCAAGCCGGCAAAGGCACAATGGGCAAACTCCTCAAAGACGACCAACTTTATACTAATGTATCAAAAACCTCCAAAGAACTCGAACTGCTGTTGCAAGATATGCGCCTCAATCCAACACGATATGTAAACGTATCCCTGTTTGGTAAAAAAAACAAACCCTATCAAGCACCAACCACAGACAGCCTAAAAAACTAAAAAATGGCATACATCAACAACCTCATATTTCTAATAATCCTAACAATAGGCATCGGCTTTTTTGTCAAAAATATCAAAAAAATCATTAGAAACATCAAATTAGGACAACCCATAAACAACCCCCACCCACCAAAACTACGCCTCAAAAACATGCTCCGAGTAGCCCTCGGACAATCCAAAATGGTGACCAAACCAATTGCCGGAACCCTACACATCATCGTGTATATTGGCTTTGTCATCATCAATCTCGAAGTATTAGAAATCATCATCGACGGAATCTTTGGCACACACCGAATATTTGCCAAATTAGGAACCATCTATAACCTCCTCATTGGCAGTTTCGAAATATTAGCAGCCCTCGTACTCCTTGCCGTCATACTCTTTTATATCAGACGCAACATCATGAACCTCAAACGATTTGTGCACAACGACCTCAACGGCTGGCCAAAAAATGACGCCAACTATATCCTCTATTTCGAAATCGTGCTCATGACCCTATTCCTGCTCATGAATGCCACCGACTTAACACTACAACACCAACACTATCAGCACTATATCACCGCCGGCAGCTTTCCCATCTCACAACACCTCACACCCCTATTCAGCAGTCTGCAACCCAGCACTACTGCCTTACTCGAACGCAGCTTTTGGTGGGCACACATCACAGGCATACTCCTGTTTCTCAACTATTTATACTATTCAAAACACCTTCACATTCTGCTCGCCTTCCCAAACACCTACCTCGCAGACCTCAACCCATTAGGACAACTCAACAACCTGGGCACCGTGACCACCGAAGTAAAACTCATGATGGATCCAAGCGCGCCAACACCCGAAACACCAACCACCCCAATCAAATTTGGCGCACAAGACGCCACAGACCTCAACCAACTACAACTCCTAAACGCCTATACCTGCACACAATGCGGCCGCTGCA
>JAYTNQ010000011.1:0-6017 GCA_043748255.1 Bacteroidota bacterium | reverse complement strand
AATTTGGTTTGAAATTTGTATGTTTGCGGTTCAAATCTTGTATTGATGGGACAAAAAATTTTGTTGAATGCTAAAGAAGTCAATGTTATTTTGCATCGTTTGGCTTGTCAATTGATAGAAAAGCATCTTGATTTTTCGGCTACTGTATTGATTGGTATTCAGCCTCGTGGGGCTTTTTTGGCCAGGCGATTGCTCGAAATTTTGGAGCAGGAGTATCATATTGTGGGTATTGATTTGGGATTTTTGGATATTACTTTTTTTCGGGATGATTTTCGCCGTTCGGACAAGGCATTTGAGGCGAGTGCTACGAAGATTGATTTTGAGGTAGAGAACAAAAAATTGATTTTTGTTGATGATGTTTTGTTTACTGGGCGCAGTATTCGGGCTGCCCTCACGGCTATTCAATCGTTTGGAAGGCCTTTGGAAATTGAGTTATTGGTATTGATAGACCGGCGATTTAGTAGGCATTTGCCAATTCAGCCGGATTATCGTGGGCGTCAGGTTGATGCGATTAATGATGAGAAAGTGCGTGTTTGCTGGCTGGAGAATGAGGGTGAGGATGCGGTTTATTTGATAACAAATTAGTTTGAAGCGATGAAAGAGTTGAGTGTAAATCATTTATTGGGCATTAAATATATCACAAAAAATGATATGGATTTGATTTTTGAGACGGCAGATCATTTTAAGGAAGTGATTAATAGACCGATCAAAAAGGTGCCTTCGCTGCGTGATATTACGATTGCTAATATTTTTTTTGAAAATAGTACGCGAACAAAATTGTCTTTTGAGTTGGCTCAAAAGCGGCTTTCGGCAGATGTTATTGGGTTTTCGGCGGGTCAATCGTCTGTAAAAAAGGGTGAGACACTGTTGGACACAGTTCAAAATATTTTGTCGATGAAGGTTGATATGGTTGTGATGCGTCATGGTCATGCTGGAGCGGCTCATTTTTTGTCAAAAAATGTGAAAGCGTGTATCATCAATGCGGGCGATGGTGCTCATGAGCATCCTACGCAGGCTTTGTTGGACAGTTATTCGATAAGAGAAAAGTTGGGTGATGTTGGTGGGAAAAAGGTTTTGATTGTGGGTGATATTTTGCATTCGCGGGTGGCACTTTCTAATATTTTTGCGCTTAAAATGCAGGGTGCTGAAGTGCGTGTTTGTGGTCCAAAGAGCTTGATTCCAAAATACATTGAGAGTGTTGGTGTTGGTGTGGAAACTAATTTGCGCAAAGCGCTTGAATGGTGCGATGTTGCTAATGTTTTGCGTGTTCAGAATGAGCGAATGGAGGTTAATTTTTTTCCGTCCACGCGTGAATATTCGCAGCAGTTTGGTATTGATAAAAGCTTGTTGGATAGTTTGAATAAAGAGATTTTGATCATGCACCCTGGGCCAATTAATCGTGGTGTGGAGTTAACGAGTGAGGTTGCTGATGGGTCGAACTCGTTGATTTTGAATCAGGTAGAAAATGGTGTTGCTATAAGAATGGCGGTTATCTATTTGTTGGCTTCAAAATTGCATTAGGTTTTTGATTTATTTTTGGAAACGGAATTATTTTTTTAGATAAACGTCTTTCGGAGACGTGCGTGAGGGCGAAGGCGGAGCTCTTTTGGGGCTGGCGTTTTTCAGCCAGTCGCAAAAAGCGGGAGCTGGAGACCGACCCGAAGGGGCACGCCCAAAAAATGGGGATTGTGATGAGATTTTGGATTAAATAAAATTAGGTTTTTGGTTTGGTTTGAATTTGAACTTTTAGTAGAGAGAGTGCATATATGTAGGCTGGTGCTGCGATTCGCATGGCTGCATGGTTGATGGTAAGGAGCCAAAATAGTAGAAATGGTAGCATAAAAAGATTTTGTGTGTTATCGAGATATAGCAATATTGGGGTGACAAATAGGATTAGGAGCATGAGTATTCCTAAAGAGCCATGTTCTGCAAGAAGGCGTGTTATTTCGTTATGCGATGCTGAGGTGATTCCGGTTTCTTCTTTTCTGATTTCGTTTGATTTGGCTACGCCTACTCCCAAAATGGGGTTTTCATAAAACGCTTTGATTTCGGTACCTATGAGGTCTTCTCGACCGGTGAGTTTGCTAGCTTTTACACGGCCTGTGGCGTCCATGTTGTTGTATCTTTTTTCTATAAGTCCGTTGGTTTGTAGGGCACTGTATGTCCAGATTGCTATTGAGGAACAGATAATGATGGTCAAGAAAAGCTTTAGTTTGAGCCGTGTTTTGAGGTTTGAAAAATAATATATATTGAGGTATAGGGCTATTAACATTATAATTGCTGTAAAAATGCCGCCACGTGAGAAGGTTACTAATCCTCGAAAACTGATTATTAGTGCGATAAAAAAATTGATTGCGATTTGAATTTTGTTTGGAGATGCTATTAATATTCTAGAAACAAATATAAAGATTCCAAGTCCTAAAACTGTTGAAACTTGGTTTGGACCAAATCCTCCTGATGTACTAAAGTTGGAGTCTGTGCCGGTGACTACGTCGCGAACGCTTGGATTGAAGAGGATTAGGTAGGTTGTTAGTGATATAATTGGGAGTCCGATAGCGAGAAGAATATTTTTGATGGTTTGTATAGAAACTTTTCGTTGATAGGTGTATAGTGCGCTAATGCCCAGACAAACGGGTCCCGACATGACAAAGGAGATTGCTTTTCTGTCTTCGGTGGTGGTGTTGAGTACGGTTGTGGCTAGGATAACGCCTGGGATTAGCAACATAAGGTAGATCCAATAGGGTATTGCATTTTTGGAAAATCCGCTGTATATCATTCCGAGTAGCATAAAAAGTATCACACCATATTTTGAAAATTCGTAAAAAATAGCGCCACCTGTTGCTCTTACAAACACTTCTAAACCAACCAGATAAGCTGCAACGAGCAGTACTTGATTGTTTTTGTTTTGGGTTTTGATGATGAAAAATATACCGAGAAAGAAAATTGCAATTACTACTATCTTTGATACAAAAGCAAACAAAAAAACGAGAATTGCTATTGCTATATGTGTCAAAATCAGGAATATATAGTTAATATTTTTTTGCATCCTAATAATTTGTTTTATAAATTAGTATTAGTTTTTCTAAAATGGTGTCTGGATTATAATTTTGTGTAATACTTTGAAACAGTTTATTTGCGGTTTGATTTCTCAAATTTGGGTCTGAAATATATTTTTGAAGTTGAATTTCAAATTGAATTTGATTATTCGGGTCAAACGTCAAACCTGTATTTTGATTTTGGATTAATTGATTACAAAAACCGACATTTGTACTTAATACGGCTATCTTCGCCATACCATATTCTATCAAACAAACCGGAAAACCTTCGGATGTTGAGGTTAAAAGTCCAATTGTTGCTTGTGAGAGGAGGTGATGAACATCATTTTTTGTGTCATATAAAAAAACAGCATTGGATAGATTTCGTTTTAATATATAATCTTTTAAAGAATTTGAATAGTGATCTTTAAAATCTTTTCCTATAAAGTGTAGGCTCCATCCGATTTTATGCAAATTAAGGTTGTAAAATCCTATGAGTTGCATCAAATGATTTTTAGGGTCTTTTAAATTGGCCAAACAAATGATTCTTTTATTTTGATCACCTTTCAAAAAGGTAGATTTAGGTTGGCTATTTTCTAAAATAAAATTGGGTAAAAAGTGTACTTTTTTATTGGGCAAATTTTTCAAAACCCATTTTTTCAAATCTGGATTTACGACTATTATTTTGCTAAAAAAGCAGGAGCAAAAGAGCAATGGAATATTATTATATCTGTGTTGTAAAACCCGCTCGCCATAATGCTCATGCCATATTATTGCAATTTTTGGGTGTATTATTTTTACCAAAAAAGCCATAAAAAAAGAAGGCCCATGTGCATGTATAATATTGATTTTGTGAATTTTAATATATTTTTTTAGTCTTAAAATAGCTTTCAAATCAAAACTATTTTTTTTGTTCAAATACAAATAATTTACTTGATCTTTGAGTTGTGTTTTCAAGACACCTTCAAAACGTGTCGCTATAAGTGCAGAAAACTCGATTTTGCTACACAAGGCATTTGCAAAGTTGACGGCCATGCGCTCTGCACCACCTGCATCGAGTGTGTCTATTAGTTGCAAAATTCTCATGGGTGCAAAAGTAGTTTTATTTGGTTTTCAAAAACGTTTGTTGTGATTTTTTTTGACCAATTGGCAGCTTGCTTTTGCATGGTTTGGAATTGGTTTTGGTTTTGAATTAAGGATATAATTTTGGTCAAATCGGTCTCAAAATTCATTGTTAATAAAAGCCCTCTTTTTTCAAAATCAAGCAATTGTGGTACACACGATACCGATGTTGCTATCGGAACACAACCCCAAAACATGGCTTCTACAACTGCTTTTGGCCAACCCTCGCTCTGAGATGGCAAAATAGAAAAATGACTGTTTTGATATGCTAATTTGATAGATTCGTGATTTTGGTTGCCGTGAATAGTAACCGTATTTTGTAAGTTATTATCGACTATAAAATCAAAAATTTCTTTGCGAAGTATGCCATCTCCATACAAATTTAGATGCACTTGATGGTTGTTTTTTTTTAATTCTTGAATCAATTTGACAGCATAAATTGGATTTTTTCCTGAAACTAACATTCCAACAAATGTAAAATTAATTTGCCGATTCAAATTTTTAATTTCAAGGGGTTTGTTTTCATTTTCAGAATAGGTTGCTGTAAAAAAGGGTTTTATGTTTTGGCTACTGTTTGGCCAATCGCCATATACTAAAACCTGGATGTTTTTGGTCAGATAAGTATTGTTAAGAATCATTTTTTGCAATCGATAGCTCCACGGCTGTTGTGATTTTGGATCCCAATTGCCCGCATATTTGGCGGTTTTTATTTTGGTAGGAAACAAAATTTGCACCAAACAACCAAGCAATCCCATGTTTCCTGGACATCGAAGATGAATGTGGTCTGCGGCTTTCATGGCGCAAAAAAGTTGGAAACATATTTTTGGTACTTTAAAAAAAGTAATGATTTTTGTTTTAATATTCAAAACGTCAAATTCTTTAACTTTCTTAAAATGAATATTTTGATGATTGTAGGCCAAATGAATTTCGTTTTTTTCTGCCTTTGAAATAGGGGCAATTATAATAACTTTTTGTACAAATTTTGTCCAAATATTCATTTCACGAACATAGGGAGCATATCCATAAATTTGATTTCCTTGGATGATATGCGACGTATTTGTAATGATTAGAAAATTCATAATATTAAATCAGACATTTGTTGACAATAACTTTGCATTCCAAAATATTTTAAAAATGTTATGTTTGCACTTTCACCCATTTTATTTTGCTGGTCAAAATTAGATTCAACACGAACAAAAACGTTGAAAATCCCATCAAGCGATGGTTCAAAAATAAAACAATCATGTCCGTCTTTTAGATACGCTGTCAATCCAGTTTTGGTAGAAATCAAAATCGGAACTTTGTTCATCATTGCTTCTACCCCAACCATATTGAAGGCATCAAACATTGAGGGAATAATAACAAAATGGGATTTTTTGATGGCATTATCCACAAAATTATAGTTTATAGACCCCAAAAAGGAAATTTTTGTAGTTGTTTTGATCAACTTCAAAACCTCATCGTGCAGTGGCCCTTGACCTGCAATTTTTAAATTTAATTTAGTATTTGGAAATTTATTTTCATACCATAAAAACGCATTGATCATTTCCAACACGCCCTTTGTTGGTGCCAAACGTCCTAAAAAAAGGATCTCTATCTTATCAGAGGTCAAAATCGAGGTGTCAAATAGGTATCTATTTTGAAGTGGATTCAAAATAACGGTGGCATTTTTTAAACCAAAATAATCTTTAAGATCTTTTTCTGCCATTTTTGAGGGACAAATAAGTTGGGTGCAAAAAATGTTGTAAAATAATTTTTTTCGATAAAAACGCCAATTTTTGGAACCAAAAATTTGATTTTGATCGCATTGAATTGCCCCGCTTAGGGTATGATAATATTCAAACGTTTTGCAGAGACCGA
>JAYTNQ010000010.1:0-15183 GCA_043748255.1 Bacteroidota bacterium | reverse complement strand
TCGTTGATATCATTTCCATACAAACAAAAACCCATTTCCAAGCGCAAAGTATCGCGTGCAGCAAGTCCAATTGGTTTGATGCCAAAATCTCTTCCGGCTTCAAAAATTTTGTTCCAAATTGTTTCAACTTCGCTATTTTTGCAATAAATCTCAAATCCGCCGGATCCTGTATATCCTGTTGCAGAGATAATTACGTACGGAAAACCAGCAAAATCGGCTACTTCAAAATGATAATAGGCAATCGTTTTCAAATCTATTGAAGTCAAACTTTGCATCGCTTCAATGGCTTTTGGTCCTTGAATTGCCAAAAGGGAGTATGCGTCCGAAAGGTTTTTTGTATCTACATTACATTCATTTTGAGATTGAATCCAATTCCAATCTTTTTCGATATTAGAGGCGTTTACAACTAGGAGATATTGTTCTTCTTTGATTTTATAAATCAGCAAATCATCAACAATACCACCATCAAGATTAGGCATACAAGCATATTGCGCCTTTCCAACAGTAAGCGTTGCTGCATCATTCGAGCTTATTTTTTGAATTAAATTTATGGCATTTGGTCCAGAAATCAAAAATTCGCCCATGTGTGACACATCAAAAACGCCTACTTTTGTGCGAACTGTTTCGTGTTCTATATTGACGCCTTCATACAAAATAGGCATATTATAGCCCGCAAACGGTAGCATTTTGGCTCCCAAACTTTCGTGAATATGGTTTAAAGCAATGTTTTTCATGATTTTTTTTTATAGTTTGCTAAAGTAAATAAAAATTTTAGAATTTGATTTTTGTTTCTAATCATTTTTGTAAAAAAAAAAGGTTTGACAATTGCCAAACCTTTGATGTTTTTAAATCAGTAAAAGCTTACAAAAGCGCGTTCAAACTTTCAGCATAAGTGCTTTTTTGTGCCACTCCAACCTGTCGTCCTACTACTTCGCCATTTTGAAAAACCAAAACGGTAGGGATATTTCTTACACCATACTTGGCCGCAAATTCTTGATTAGCGTCCACATCAACTTTTCCAACGATTGCTTTTCCTTCAAAGTCTGCTGCAATTTCTTCAATAATTGGCCCTAACATTCTGCAAGGACCACACCATACTGCCCAAAAATCAACCATTACGGGCTGTTTTGATTCTAAAACTATTGATTGAAAGTTTGCATCTGTAATTACTAATGCCATATTGTTTTATTTTAAAGTTGTTTTTTATAACATTGCAAAATTAAGCATTAAAAACAAATTTAAACCAAAAATATAAATGTTTTTCATATAAAAAAAAACGATTTTATATGTTAAATACGAATTTTACATACTTTTATCGATTATCATGATGATATTGCTATTTTTTTAAGAAAATTTATCAATTACAATCAAGCTTTTTTTTTCGACAAACGATTGTTAATAAATCAATTAAATTTGTGCATATATATAGGTAAAATAAAGGTAGAAATTGTATATTAGCAAGATTTTTTAAAACAAAGTAATTTTAATTTTTAAGTATATATTTATGTCCGACGGAGAAAAGTTAATTCCAATTAACATAGAAGACGAAATGAAATCTGCCTATATCGATTATTCGATGTCGGTTATTGTATCAAGAGCACTTCCAGATGTGCGAGATGGTCTCAAGCCAGTGCATAGACGCGTTCTTTATGGTATGTATGATTTGGGCGTTTTTTCAAACAAAGCCCATAAAAAATCAGCCAGAATTGTAGGTGAAGTTTTAGGAAAGTATCACCCACACGGAGATACTTCTGTATATGATGCAATGGTGCGGATGGCACAAGAGTGGAGTATGCGCTATTTGTTGGTTGATGGTCAAGGGAATTTTGGCTCGGTTGATGGCGATAGCCCCGCTGCAATGCGATATACCGAAGCCCGGATGAAAAAGATTTCGGAAGAGATTATGGCCGATATCGAAAAAGAAACGGTAGATTTTCAGCTGAATTTTGACGATACACTATACGAACCAAAGGTAATGCCAACTCGTGTGCCTACGTTATTAATTAACGGAGCCACCGGAATTGCGGTGGGAATGGCAACTAATATGCCACCACATAACTTGACCGAAGTTGTCAACGGAACATTAGCCTTTTTGGACAATGCTGATATTGAAATAGACGAATTGATGAATCATATCAAAGCACCAGATTTTCCAACGGGAGGTACAATTTATGGTTATGAAGGGGTTCGTGAAGCGTTTAAAACGGGTCGTGGCAGGATTGTGATGCGTGCCAAAGTAGGTTTTGAAGAAGTTGATGGTCGCGAATCAATTATTGTTACCGAAATTCCATATCAAGTGAACAAAGCCGATATGATCAAACGGACGGCAGATTTGGTAAACGACAAAAAAATTGAAGGTATTTCAAACATTCGGGATGAATCTGATAGAAATGGAATGCGAATTGTATATATTCTCAAACGTGATGCTACACCAAATGTGGTTTTGAATACTTTGTACAAATATACACAACTACAATCCTCTTTTTCTGTAAACAATATTGCCTTGGTAAAAGGGCGTCCACAAATGTTGAATCTAAAAGATATGATTCACTATTTTGTAGAACATAGACATGATGTTGTGGTGCGCAGAACTCAATTTGATTTGAGAAAAGCCGAAGAAAGAGCCCACATTTTAGAAGGTTTGATTATAGCTTCAGATAATATTGACGAAGTGATAGCCCTTATTAGATCATCAAATAACACAGAACAAGCCCGCGAAAAATTAATAGAAAGATTCAAATTATCGGATATTCAAGCACGAGCCATTGTAGAAATGCGTTTGCGCCAACTTACTGGTTTAGAACAAGATAAATTGCGTGCAGAATATGAAGAAATCATGAAACTGATCGAGCATTTGAAAGCTTTGTTGGCTGATGTTGATTTGAGAACTGCATTGATTAAAGAAGAGTTGATAGAAATTCGAGACAAATACGGTGACGAACGCCGCTCTGTGATTGAATATTCGGGTGGAGATGTAAGCATCGAAGATTTGATTGCCGATGAAAACGTGGTGATTACTATTTCGCATGCGGGCTATATCAAGCGAACAAATCTTACAGAATACAAAACTCAAAATAGAGGAGGAGTTGGTCAAAAAAGTGCTGGTACCAGAGATCAAGACTTTTTAGAACACCTTTTTGTGGCAACAAACCACCAATATATGTTGTTTTTTACACAAAAAGGAAAATGCTTTTGGATGCGCGTTTATGAAATCCCGGAAGGTAGCAAAACTGCCAAAGGACGTGCGATTCAAAATATTGTCAATATTGAAAGTGACGACAAAGTGAAAGCTTTTATTTGTACACAAGATCTTAAAAATCAAGACTATATCAATAGCCATAACCTTATTATGGTGACCAAAAAAGGAATGGTCAAAAAAACCTCTTTGGTCAAATATTCTAAACCAAGAGCCAATGGAGTTGCAGGGATTACTATCAAAGATGGGGATGAATTATTGTCTGCAGAGCTTACAAATGGCGAATGCCAAATTGTGGTTGCAGTAAAATCAGGCAAATTAGTAAGATTTGAAGAAAGCAAAACACGACCAATGGGGCGAACAGCCTCGGGAGTTCGCGGCATCAGACTTCAAGATGAACAGGACGAAGTAATTGGCATGGTTTCTGTAAACGATATGAACAGTGAAATTTTGGTAGTTTCAGAAAATGGCTATGGAAAACGATCTAGTCTTGACGAATATCGCATCACAAACCGAGGTGGAAAAGGAGTAAAAACTCTAAAAATCACTGAAAAAACAGGAAGTTTGGTATCGATAAATGCTGTTACAGATCAAGATGATTTAATGATCATCAACAAATCTGGTTTGACCATAAGAATGGCAGTCGAAGATTTGAGAGTCGTGGGCCGAGCCACACAAGGAGTAAAATTGATTAATATTAAAGGAAACGACTCGATAGCTGCCGTCACCAAAGTGATGAAAGATGACGTTGTTGAAGAAATTGCCGCTGACGACATTATTGATGGCGAAATAGAAGAAAATCAAGAACTTGATCCTGAAACAAATTCTGAAACGACAGAAGAAACGACAGAAATCTAAGTAAAATAATTAACAAAAGTATTAAAAAATGAACCTTAAACACTTATTATTAGCTTCTGCAGTATTGATAACCGGAAGCACTTTTGCCCAAAAAGACGAAATTAAAGCAGCCGAAAAAGCTCTAAAAAATGGAAATGCAGCCGAAGCAAAAACGCTTTTGCAAACCGCAGAGTCACTACTTGCAAACGCTTCAGATTCTGAAAAAAGCCTTTATTTTTTTGTAAAAGCTAAAACTTGTCTTGATTTGTCAAACAAAAATGTTGAAGAAACTCAAAATCAAATTGCAGCTTCAAAAGCATATTCTGAACTCATATCTTTAGAAAAAGCATCTGGAAAATCAAAATATACAGAAGAAGCCGCAAAAGCTGTTGCCGAAATCAAAAATAAAATGATCAATACTGTGGTTGCAAAAGCAGACCTTAAAGATTATAAATCGGCTGCCAACATTTTGCATTCTATGTATGAGCTAGACAATAGCGAAACAGAAAAGTTGTTTTATGCAGCAAACTATGCTATAAACGCCAAAGAATTTGACAATGCGTTAGCCTATTATGCGGTTTTAAAAACCAAAAATTATACTGGCGAAGCCACTTCTTATTATGCAAAAAGCATCGTGAGTGAGCAAGAAGACTTTTTTGGGTCAAATGCTCAAGCCAAAACAGACAGAGATGCCAAAGTAAAAATGAAATTATATACCAATCCACGTGATGAAAAAACACCATCAAGAGTAGGCGAAATGTATAAAAATATTGCATTAATATTAGTAAATCAAGGCAAAACAGCTGAAGCCAAAACCGCAATTGCAGATGCTCGTAAAACAAATCCAGAAGACTCGGCATTAGCGATGACAGAAGCCAATTTGTATTTGGAAACCAAAGATTTTGAAACCTACAAAAAAATGGTAACAAGTATTTTGGACAAAAACCCTACAGATGCCGTTTTGGTTTACAATTTGGGTGTGATTACCTCAAAAAATGATCCTCAAGCTGCCATTGGATATTATAAAAAAGCGCTACAAATAGACCCAAACTATCTGGATGCAAACATTAATATAGCCATTACTATATTGGACACCGACAAAGATTTGCGTGAAAAACGCAACAAATTGGGCACTTCTGCCGAAGATAATAAAAAATATGATGTATATAAAAAGCAAATAGATGACATCTACAGAAGTGCAATACCTTATTTAGAAAAAGCGGTACAATTGGCTCCAGAAAATATTGACGCCGCCAAAACCCTTCAAAATGTGTATAGTGCGCTTGATATGACTGAAAAAGCTGCAGCGATAAAAGCCAAATTGAAAAAATAGCACTATTTATTTGTAAATATAAAAATCCCGAGCAAGCTCGGGATTTTTCATTAAAACTACTATTTCAAACCGATAATTCGCTCCTTGATGTTGGCTAATTTTGAAATTGTGTCTGCTTGTTTTTGTCGTTCATTTGCCAAAACTTTTTCGGGTGCGCCGCCAACAAATTTTTCATTTGCTAATTTGTTTTCGACAGATTTTAAAAAACCTTCCAAATAAAGATATTCTACTTCAAGTTTTTCTATTTCTTCTGCGGTATTTAATTTTCCATCAATGGGTATAAAATATTCACTCGATTTTACTCTAAACGACAATGCTCCAGATACTTTTTCTGAAACATAAGTTAGCACACTCAAATTCCCCAACTTGGTTACAACCGAATCAAAGTGGTTAGAAAAGCCGTCATTGTTGATAATTTTGAGTTCGATAACTTCCTTGAAAGCAATGTTTTTTTCTTTTCTAATAGTTCTAATTCCTGAAATAACCTCAATAGTTTGCTCAAATTGAGTGATGAGTTTATTGTCAAAAGGGACGAATTTTGGCCAAGTCGAAATTATTAAGGCTTCACTTGAAGTTCTTTCAGCGATTGTTTGCCATATTTCTTCGGTCAAAAATGGCATAAATGGATGCAACAATTTGAGATTATTTTCGAGCATTTCTATAGCTTTGTCAAAGGTTTCTTGGTCAATTGGCTGTTGGTAAGCTGGTTTTATAATTTCAAGAAACCAAGAGCAAAAATCGTCCCAAACCAATTTGTAAATTGCCATAAGCGCATCAGAAATTCTGTACTTGTCAAAATTGTCTTCGATATTCAAAAGGGTTTGTTGAAACTTGGCTTCATACCAATCGATTGCTGCTTTTGAGGCAAGTGGTTGGTCTATTGAAGCATCAATTTGCCAACCTTTTATCAATTTGAAGGCGTTCCAAATTTTGTTTGAAAAGGCTTTTCCTTGGTTGCAAAGTTCTTCGTCAAACATAATATCGTTTCCTGCTGCCGCGCTAAGCAACAAGCCAACTCGAACGCCGTCTGCACCAAACTTCTCGATTAAATCTAGTGGGTCTGGCGAATTTCCTAATGATTTTGACATTTTTCGACGTTGTTTGTCACGAACCAAACCAGTCAAATATACATTTGTAAAAGGCTTTTTGTTGGTATATTCATATCCAGAAATGATCATTCTTGCTACCCAAAAAAACAAAATATCTGGACCTGTAACCAAGTCATTTGTTGGATAATAATACTTAAAATCTTCATTTTCGGGATTCATTATCCCGTCAAAAACAGACATTGGCCAGAGCCACGACGAAAACCAGGTGTCGAGTGCATCGAAGTCTTGGCAAAGGTTTTCGGTTTTTAAATTGGGATTATTGGTTTTTGATTGTGCCAAAATTAAGGCGGCTTCAATGCTTTCTGCAACTACAAAATCTTCTTTTCCAGGGCCATAAAAATAGGCCGGAATTTGTTGTCCCCACCATAATTGTCTTGAAATATTCCAATCTCGAATGTTTTCGAGCCAATGTTTGTAGGTGCTTTCAAATTTTTTGGGATACAACTTTATTGCGTGATCTCGAAGCACCGAGTGAATGGCGGGTTTTACCAATTCTTCCATTTTTAGAAACCATTGGTCGGATAGCCGAGGTTCGATTACGGCTTTTGTGCGTTCAGAAGTACCCACTTTGTTCAAGTGTGTTTCAATTTTTTGAATGGCACCAATTTGTGTCAATTCGATTTCAATTTCTTGGCGTACTACAAATCTATCTTTGCCTTGATAATGAAGTCCAAAACTGTTCAGGGTGGCATCTTCATTAAAAATATCTATGATTTGAAGTTGGTGTTTTTCGCCAAGAATTTTATCGTTTTGGTCATGCGCAGGGGTTACTTTTAGACAACCTGTACCAAAAGTGATATCAACATATTCGTCTTGTATTATAGGTATCACTCTGCCAGAAATAGGTACGATAGCTTTTTTTCCTTTTAAATAAAAGTAGCGTTCGTCGTTTGGATTGATACATATAGCGGTATCGCCAAAAATGGTTTCGGGTCTTGTAGTGGCAATTGTCAAATAAATTGGGGCTTGATTTAAATTTTCAAGATCTTCTATTTGATAGTTGATATAGTATAATTTGGCTTGTTGTTCTTCAAAAATGACTTCTTCGTCAGAAAGGGTGGTTTTGGCCTCGGGATCCCAATTGACCATTCTATATCCTCTATAGATGAGACCTTTGTTGTAAAGATCTACAAAAGAACGAATTACCGATGCAGACATGTTTGGATCCATAGTAAACTTTGTGCGTTCCCAATCGCAGGATGCACCTAATTTTTTGAGTTGTTCTAATATTACTCCTCCGTATTTGTCTGTCCATTCCCAGGCGTGTGCCAAAAATTGGTCGCGTGTCAAATCATTTTTGTTGATTCCTTCAGCTTTTAGTTTGGCAACCACTTTGGCTTCCGTAGCAATAGAAGCATGGTCTGTGCCTGGCACCCAGCAGGCATTGAAACCTTTGAGGCGGGCACGTCTAATGAGTACATCTTGAATGGTATTGTTGAGCATGTGCCCCATGTGGAGAACGCCAGTCACGTTTGGCGGTGGTATCACGATGGTATATGGTGTTCTGTGATCTGGGGTAGAGTGAAAATAGTTGTTTTGGGTCCAATAGTTGTACCATTTTTCTTCTATTTTTTGGGCTTCGAATTGAGCTGGAATCGACATTTTTGTTTGTTTTTAGTATTATTTTGTAAACATCAAAAAAAACATAGACCATTAGAAATAGCCCTGATGTAGCGGCATCCCACGCCAAGATTGTAGTCTTGTGAAGCCGAATCTAATGGCGTGGATATAGCGTGCAGCAGGTGCGCATTTGAAAATAGACCAAAAGTTTGTGCTCCAAAAAAAGCAAAAAATATTTTTGGTATGTTTTTTGTAATTGTTGCAAAAGTAAATAATTACGGTTGGATAAAAAATTTAGATTTAATTATTTGCAAATTAATTAAAAGAAAGTAATTTTACGGTCGGATTTTAAAATAAAAAAGATGAAAAATATAGTGTTTTTGGGAGCATTTTTGCTGATGGGTTTGGGAGTTTTTGGTCAATCTGGTGCCAAAATTGAGTTTAAAGATGCTGATAATACGATAGATTATGGTACGGTTTCAAAGGATTCTGATAGTGGCATTCGTTCGTTTGAGTTTACAAACACTGGCGATGCGCCACTGATTATCACTAATGTGCAATCGACTTGTGGTTGTACGGTGCCCTCAAAGCCTACAGAGCCCATCATGCCGGGCAAAACGGGCAAAATTGATGTGAAGTATAATATGAATCCGGGTACAATCAGAAAAACCATCACGGTAGAGTCTAATGCTGTGAATTATGAAGGTGGCAAAGTGGCTCTAAAAATTAAAGGCGAAGTTGTTGTAAAACAAGAGGTTAATGTTTTGGAAAAGAAAAAATCGTTGTTGGAACAACATTAATTTTAATAATATTAAAGTTTTAAGCCGCCTTTTTGGCGGTTTTTTATTGCAATTGAAACCACTTTTGGATTAATTTTTTTTCAAAATCTAAAGCGTTTTTGGCTTCAAATTCATTTGAAATGGCATTATAATTATAGTCTAATGCCCATTTTTGATGGTTTTTTGATAATGAAATAATACTTTGACAGACAAATTCAATTTCGTCATTTGTGGTTGTTGGATGTATCGACATTCTGATCCAGCCGGGTTTTTGAGACAAATTGCCTGCATCAATTTCGCAAACCAATTTTTTTGAAGTTTCTTGATTTACATTCAATAAAAAATGACCGTATGTGCCTGCGCAACTGCATCCGCCTCGGGTTTGAATTCCAAATTTGTCATTCAAGATTTTTACGCCCAAATTAAAATGTAAATCATTGATATAAAATGAGATAACGCCTAATCTGTTGGTATGATTTTTTGCCAGAATATGAATATTTTTTTCGGGTAATAATTTTTTAAAAACAAAATTAACCAATTCATATTCGCGTTTTTGTATCAATTTGACCTGCATTTTTTCTTTCAATTGAATGGCAAGTGCTGTTTTGATAACTTGTAGAAAACCGGGTGTCCCGCCGTCTTCTCGGTTTTCTATATCATCAATATATTTGTGATCGCCCCACGGATTTGTCCATGCTACGGTGCCACCCCCTGGACAATCTGGCACCAAATTGCTGTATAATTTTTTGTTAAAAACCAATACTCCTGAAGTGCCTGGCCCGCCCAAAAATTTGTGTGGCGAAAAAAAGATAGCGTCCAAATAGCTTTCGGGATCTTTTGGGTGCATATCAATGTCAACATAAGGGCCTGAGCACGCAAAATCTACAAAACACAAACCTTGATTTTGGTGCATTAATTTTGCGATTTCAAAATAAGGTGTGCTAATGCCTGTTACATTAGAACAAGAGGTAATGGATGCAATTTTGTATGCTCGATTTTTGTATTTTTCTAATAAAATTTCAAAATTATGCAAGCAAAACAAACCTTTTTCGCAGGCTGGCACTACAATTACTTCAGCAATTGTTTCTAACCATGAGGTTTGATTGGAGTGATGCTCCATGTGCGAAATAAAAACTACCGGGCGTTTTTCGGCTGGAATGTTGGTGTAAATTTTTAGATTCTCGGGAATTTTTAATCCTAAAATTCGTTGAAATTTGTTTACTACACCGGTCATTCCTGAACCATCTGTTATCAAAACATCATTGTCATTGGCATTGACATGGTTTTTGATTAATTTTCGAGCTTCATGATAGGCCATTGTCATTGCAGTACCAGAAACGGTAGTTTCGGTGTGTGTATTGGCTACAAAAGGACCAAATTCATTTGTCAATTTTTCTTCGATTGGGCGATAAAGTCTTCCGCTTGCTGTCCAATCTGTATAAACTACTTTTTTGACGCCATAAGGAGTTTCAAATTCTTGATTTATACCGATAATTTGGTTGCGAAAAGACAAAAAATGTGCTGATAACAAAGGATCAAATTCTAAAAAAGGACTATCTTGCATTGGTTTTCAAATTGAGTTCAAATATAAGATATTTGTAATAATATTTATCGAAAAGTTCATTTGGTTTTTGAATTATGAAAAATACAAGACATAAAAATATTTTTAAAATAAATTGATTATAAAAATCAAAACAAAATTAGTAAAATGATATTAAAATTTTAACTTTGCCAACACAATTTATATAAGGTATAACTTCATGAATATTTCAATTACAAAAGACAGCAACGGCACCATCCTGAATGACAGTGACACTGTTTTTGTCATCAAAGATCTAAAAGTTCGGGGAACGTCGAGCGTTATTAAACGAGGTACTGTTGTCAAAAACATTCGTCTTACGGAGGATCAAAACGAGATTGAAGGGCGTGTTGAAAGAACCGTTATTGTATTGAAAACAGAATTTTTAAAAAAAGCATAAATTGTTTATTATCAAATATTTAAATTAAGAAAATGAAAAAAAGCATTTTAATCAGCACCCTATTCTTTGCCGTTTTTGTTTCAAATTCAAACGCACAAGAAATACAAAAAACAACTTCAAAGTATGATCATTTTGAGGCTTTTGGACCAAATTTCTATACTAATAATGGCACAGATACCCGATCTGCGAGCGGACAGCCTGGAGCAAAATATTGGCAAAACAAGGTTGATTATCAATTGAACGCATCGCTAAATGATGTCAAAAATGAAATTATAGGTTCAGAGATTATAACATATACAAACAACAGCCCTGACAAAATTTCGTTTTTATGGTTGAATGTAGATCAAAATATGTTCAAAAAAGACTCTCGTGCCAATGCAGTTATCAAAATTGATGGGAGTAGAAACGGAGCCCGAGGCCAAGATTTTGACGGTGGTCATCAAATAAAATCCGTAAAAATTTTGACAACAATTCGAGGAAAAACCTCCGAAAAAGATATACCTTTTGAAGTGATTGACACCAGAATGCAACTTTTTTTGCCACAGGATTTGAATCCAAACGGCGGTAATGTCCAAATCAAAATTGACTTTTCGTTCATTTCACCTGTTTTTGGGTCGGATAGAATGGGGATTTTAGATACCAAAAACGGCAAGATTTTCACTATTGGTCAATGGTTTCCACGTTTGTGTGTCTATGATGATATTCGAGGTTGGAATACCAATCCGTATCTTGGCGCGGGCGAATTTTATTGTGAATATGGCGATTTTGATGTTAATATTACCTCTCCTGCAAATCATATTGTTGTTTGTTCTGGCGAACTGCTAAACCCCACAGCTGTTTACTCAATAGAGCAACAAAAAAGATGGGCAGCCGCCAAATTGAGCGACAAAACAGTTGCTATCAGAACAGTTGAAGATTTAATAAACACCCAAAAAAAAACCGTTCAAGGAAATTTAACTTGGCATTTTAAAATTACAAATTCACGCGATGTAGCATGGGCTTCTTCGGCTTCATTTTTGATTGATGCCGCCAAAATTAATTTGCCAAGCGGCAAAAAATCTTTAGCTATATCAGCATATCCCGTAGAGTGTATGGGCAGCGATGCCTGGGATCGAACAACTGAATATACAAAAGCTGCTATTGAACATTATTCAAAAAAATGGTTTGAATATCCATATCCTGCCGCTACAAATGTAGCCGGAATTGTGGGCGGAATGGAATATCCAGGCATT
This sequence comes from Bacteroidota bacterium, assembly GCA_043748255.1. Taxonomy (GTDB): domain Bacteria; phylum Bacteroidota; class Bacteroidia; order Flavobacteriales; family Flavobacteriaceae; genus Flavobacterium. The sequence continues at coordinate 3,158 of JAYTNQ010000010.1, read as the reverse complement.
GTTTTTTGCGAAAGCATTTCTAAAACAGGCGAACTTTGGGGTGTTACAGATCATGAGTTTGGACATGGTTGGTTTCCAATGATTGTGGGGTCAAACGAAAGATTGTTTTCGTGGATGGATGAGGGTTTTAATACTTTTGTAAATTCCATAAGTACAGCCGAATTTAATAATGGCGAATACAAAACCGAAAAAACGGATATGCAAGCCTCCGCAGCCTATTTTACTAACGATAATTTGGAACCAATAATGAGTGCTCCAGACAGTTTTAGAGAAGAAAATATGAATGTTTTATCCTATATGAAGCCCGCTGCTGCCTTGACAATATTGCGAAATGACATTTTGGGGGCAAGTCGATTTGATCGAGCATTTAAAACCTATGTTGATCGTTGGGCATTCAAGCATCCTATGCCAGATGATTTTTTCAGAACTATGGAAAACGTAGCGGGAGAGGATTTGAATTGGTTTTGGCGAAGCTGGTTTTCAAATAATTGGAAATTTGATCAAGGAATTGTTGGTTTGAAATATATAAAAAATGACCCAAAATTAGGTGCTATCATAACGATCGAAAATCTCGAAAAAATGGCTTTGCCGGTTGTTTTGGAAATAAAAACCAAAAGTGGCACCATAAGCCGTCAAAAATTGCCCGTGGAAATTTGGTCTCGAAATAGTGTTTGGAGCTTTAAAGTACCTCTAAATGAAACTATTGAAAGCATCACCTTAGATCCTGACAAAAATTTCCCGGATATTAATCCTACAAATAATGTGTGGAATATTGCGCAAAATAAAGAGGAAACGGTTTTGATTTTAGACTCCTTTTTAGGTAATTTTTCTTCTAAAATGTTACCAATTAAAATTATTTTGACAGATTTGAATGACAAATTGATTTTGACCGCAACAGATCAACGACCTTTGTCTTTAGAAAATATTGGACTGAATAAGTTTGCAGCCAAATCAGCAGGATTAGAAATTGAATTTGACGAAAGCCAAAAATCATTTAACCTGAAAATCGAAGGTCAAAATTTCTTATATAAAAGAGATTAAAGCATTTATAATAAGCAGGTTAAAAAAATATTTATGAAAGAAAACGACAAATTGAAGGGGGCTTTTCCGTGGGTAAATTTTGAAGATGTTGCACAGTTTTTGGAATTAAAAATCAATTCAAATACAAAAGCGCAAGTTATTTTTAAGCATAGCACAAGATGTATTATAAGTAAAATGGCACTCAAACAATTTGAAAAGGAATTTGATTTTATAGATAAAGTAGATTTATATCTTATAGATTTGTTACAAAATCGTGAAATATCCAATCAAGTTGCTACTGATTTTGATATTCAACATCAATCACCTCAACTTATTTTGATTCAAAATGAAAAGGTAGTATATCATGTTTCGCATGAAAATATTGAAGCCTCATTATTGAAAAATTATTTATAAAAACAGCCATAAAATGCAATTATTTTATAACGATACCATTTCATCTGAGACACAAAATTTCATTTTTGATCGTGAAGAAAGCAAACACATAATTAAAGTTTTGCGTAAGCAAGCAAATGATATATTGTTTGTTACCAATGGTTTGGGTTTGTTATATAAGACAAAAATTTTATTAGCTTCGGACAGTAAATGTACTGTTGAAATCGTTGACATTCAAACAAAAATTTCGCCCGTTTATAAAATTCATTTGGCGGTTGCACCAACCAAAATGAATGAACGATTTGAATGGTTTCTTGAAAAGGCAACAGAAATTGGGGTTTCAGAAATCACACCAATAATATGCGATCACTCTGAACGGAAAATTTTAAAAACCGAACGTTTTGAAAAATTACTTATCACGGCAATGAAGCAATCTAACCAATATTTTTTACCAAAATTAAATCCAGCAATTTTATTCAAAGATTTTGTTATAAAACCAATTGATTCTCAAAAATTTATTGCCCATTGTGACGAGATGGATAAAAAAAGCCTGAAAAGTGTTTTAAAACCGAATGAAAATGTGTTAATTTTGATAGGACCCGAAGGCGATTTTTCGGAAAAAGAGATTAAATTTGCGATTGAAAATAATTTTAAAGCTATAAGCTTAGGTGAAAACCGTTTGCGCACAGAAACTGCCGCAATTGTTGCTTGTCATTCTATTATTTTTGCAAATGAAAAATAAAATGTTATGAAAAAAATATTGTGTTTGTTGCTTTTAATTACACTTCAAAGTTGGGGTCAAGAAATTGCGTTGCTCAAGTATGGCGGTGGTGGAGATTGGTATGCCAACCCAACATCTTTGCCCAATTTGATCAAATATTGCAATCAAAATATCAATACCAAAATCAAAAACAAACCCGCGGTGGTCGAGCCAAGCAGCCCAGATTTGTTTTCATATCCATTTGTTCACATGACGGGGCATGGCAATGTTGTGTTCAGCCCATCTGATGCTGAAAATTTGAGAAATTATCTTACATCAGGAGGTTTTTTGCATATTGACGACAACTATGGAATGAATGAATATATTCGCAAAGAAATTACTAAATTATTTCCAAATAATGAATTGGTAGAGATTCCAGCAACACATCCTATTTTTCAAAAACCAAATTCATTTTCGGCTGGAATACCCAAAATTCATGAACATGATGGTAAACGACCACAGGCGTTTGGGATTTTTATTGAAGGACGATTAGTGATTTTATACACTTATGAAACCGATTTGGGAGATGGTTGGGAAGATGCTGAAGTAAACAATGACCCGTTTGAAATTCGTGAAAAAGCTTTAAAAATGGGTGCTAATATCATGAATTATATTTTTAACAATTAAGACTCAAATAATGATTTTCATTTTTTTGGCCAAAATAAATAAACTGCTTTTGCCAAGTTTTTCAAAAAGACACATGTCTTTGGGTGCTGCCAAAAAATGGCAATTAGCCATTATTGCATACCGATTTTGGGTTACAAAAAATGCAATTAACCATTGATTTTTTGTAAAAAAATATTTATTTTTCAAAAAAGCAGTTGTAAGTTTCAAATAAAATCTTATATTTGTACTCACAAAAAAGGCTTCGTGGCGCAACTGAATAGCGCATCTGATTACGGCTCAGAAGGTTACTGGTTTGAATCCAGTCGAGGTCACAACAATAAACGTAAATATCTGATTATTTGATATTTGCGTTTTTTTT
>JAYTNQ010000009.1:0-2223 GCA_043748255.1 Bacteroidota bacterium | reverse complement strand
CCAATGGGTGCAACTGAATAGCTTTTCCTTCGATCAATTTTGGTTGAAATGCTTGGATACCTAATCTGTGCAATGTTGGTGCACGGTTTAATAATATAGGGTGTCCTTTGATTACATTCTCGAGAATGTCCCAAACAACTGGTTCTTTTTTGTCGATTATTTTCTTCGCCGATTTTACAGTTTTTACAATACCTCTTTCGATTAATTTTCTAATCACAAATGGTTTGTAAAGTTCTGCTGCCATATCTTTTGGGATACCGCATTCAAAAAGTTTTAACTCTGGCCCTACAACAATTACCGAACGTGCAGAATAGTCAACTCGTTTTCCGAGTAAGTTCTGACGAAAACGACCCTGTTTTCCTTTGAGGGAATCCGAAAGTGATTTCAAAGGTCTGTTTGATTCTGTCTTTACGGCAGAGGCTTTTCTGGTGTTGTCAAAAAGGGAGTCAACAGATTCTTGTAGCATCCTTTTTTCGTTTCTCAAAATAACTTCTGGTGCTTTGATTTCCATCAATCGTTTCAAACGGTTGTTTCTAATAATCACACGACGGTACAAATCATTCAAATCTGAAGTTGCAAAACGACCACCATCTAGTGGCACAAGTGGACGCAATTCTGGTGGAATCACCGGAACTACCTTCATAATCATCCATTCTGGACGGTTTTCACGGTTTAGATTTGATTCTCTAAAAGATTCTACAACTTGTAGTCTTTTGAGGGCTTCAGTTTTACGTTGTTTTGAGGTTTCGTTGTTTGCACTATGACGCAATTCATAAGAAAGTGCATCAAGATCTATGCGTGCAAGCAAGTCCATCATACATTCTGCACCCATTTTGGCAACGAATTTATTTGGATCAAAATCATCCAAATATTGATTGTCTTGTGGAAGTGTGTCAATGATATTCAAATATTCTTCTTCTGTAAGAAAGTCTAATCTGTGGATTGGTTCTCCTTCTGGATTGGTAGCAATACCAGGTTGAATGACAACATATCTTTCGTAATAGATAATCATGTCTAACTTTTTTGAAGGAAGACCAAGCAAGTAGCCAATTTTGTTTGGCAACGAACGGAAGTACCATATATGCGCAATTGGCACAACCAGATTGATATGTCCTACTCTGTCCCGACGTACTTTTTTTTCTGTAACTTCTACACCACATCGATCACATACGATTCCTTTGTATCGGATTCGTTTGTATTTGCCACAGGCACATTCAAAATCTTTTACGGGTCCAAAAATGCGTTCGCAAAAAAGGCCGTCACGTTCTGGCTTGTGGGTTCTATAATTGATCGTTTCAGGCTTCAACACTTCTCCTCTTGACTCGGCCAAGATGGCTTCTGGAGAGGCCAAACCTATCGAAATTTTGTTAAACCTTTTTATAACTGGGTTTTTGTCTTTATTATTTCTGTTGTTCATCATAATTATGAAAATTTAAGTTGTTGGTTGTTAGTTGTTGGTTGTTGGTAAATCCTTTTTGGACTTACCAACAACTTTCAACCATCAACTATTTATTCTTCCAAACGAATATCTAAACCAAGTCCTTTCAATTCGTGCATCAACACGTTGAAAGATTCTGGCAATCCCGGTTCTGGCATTACTTCGCCTTTTACGATTGCTTCATAAGTTTTGGCTCTACCTACAACATCATCAGATTTTACGGTCAAGATTTCTCTCAACGTGCTTGATGCGCCATAAGCTTCAAGTGCCCAAACTTCCATTTCTCCAAAACGTTGTCCACCAAATTGTGCTTTTCCACCAAGTGGTTGTTGGGTGATAAGGGAGTACGGACCGATAGATCGGGCGTGCATTTTATCATCTACCATGTGACCCAATTTGAGCATGTAAATTACACCAACTGTTGCTGGCTGATGGAATCTCTCTCCAGTTCCACCATCATAAAGATAGGTGTGTCCAAAGCGAGGAATATCGGCTTCGTCTGTCAATTCATTGATTTGATCTAGGGTTGCTCCGTCAAAAATAGGAGTTGCATATTTGCGACCTAATTTTTGTCCGGCCCATCCCAAAACGGTTTCATAAATCTGCCCAATATTCATACGTGAAGGTACGCCAAGTGGGTTCAAAACGATATCTACTGGTGTTCCATCTTCCAAAAATGGCATGTCTTCATGACGCACTATTCTGGCTACAATTCCTTTATTTCCGTGGCGTCCTGCCATTTTATCTCCTACTTTTAGTTTTCGCTTTTTGGCGATATAAACTTT
>JAYTNQ010000008.1:0-2224 GCA_043748255.1 Bacteroidota bacterium | reverse complement strand
GGTCCCGCCAAAGCCAAAAAAATAACCGCCCATTATCAACAAAAACAAACTACAATTCCAAACGCATAAACCAAAATGAACGCTAAAATCCAACAATCTACCTTAATATCGAAGTCCAAAATCAAAATCAGTGGCAGCAAATCCGAAACAAACCGATTGCTACTTCTGCAAGCCATATATCCCGAATTGATGTTGCAAAACACTTCAACCTCAGACGACTCAATCGTAATGACCGCCGCATTAACCACCCAAAATGAAAACATCGACATCCATCATGCCGGAACGGCTATGCGCTTTTTGACCGCCTACTTTGCCACAGTCGAAAACAAAACAGTGATTCTTACAGGCTCTCAACGGATGAAACAACGTCCAATAAAAATTTTGGTTGATGCCCTGAACCAACTTGGTGCCGATATTCAATATCTTGAAAACCACGGATTTCCACCCATAAAAATAAACGGCAAAAAACTTCAAAACAATCAAGTTTCACTCCATGCCAACATCAGTTCACAATACATATCAGCACTTTTGTTGATTGCGCCAAAACTCAATAATGGTCTGAAAATCAAGCTTGTAGGTAGTGTTACCTCCGCGCCATATATCAAAATGACATTAGAATTGCTTGCTCAAATTGGCATTCAAACCCAATTTGAAAACAACCAAATTAACCTGCCTTTTTGTCAAAACATATCAAATATCAAACCCATTATTGTAGAAAGTGACTGGTCATCGGCCTCCTATTTTTATGCCATCATTGCACTTTCGCCCATCGGGTCGCAGCTCGAACTTTCGAGTTACAAAAAACATAGTTTGCAGGGAGACAGCACATTATCAGCTTTATATGAAGCGTTTGGCGTGACCACACAATTTGACAAGCACCACATCATACTTACCAAAACCCAACTGCACAGCATTGCCCCCGAAGGCTTTATTTGGGACGGAACACAATCGCCAGACATCGCACAAACCCTTGCTGTGACTTGCTTTGGACTCCAAATTGGCTGTCAGCTCACGGGTTTGCACACCCTCAAAATCAAAGAAACAGACCGCCTCGAAGCCCTGCAAACCGAACTTGCCAAACTGGGCGCCACCATCAACATAACACAAGACAGTTTGCAGCTGATGCCAGCCGATAGTATAAACGCAAACATCTCAATATCAACCTATAACGACCACAGAATGGCCATGGCATTTGCCCCATTAGCCCTCAAAACACCACTCGAAATCCAAGATGCAGGCGTAGTTTCCAAATCGTATCCCGATTTTTGGAAAGACCTTCAAAAAATAGGATTCAAAATCAGCCTAAACTACTAAATATTTATTTTTTTTTGGCGCACACCTCCCCAATTTTGCACAACAGTTGTCCCGCTGCACGCTATATCTTTTTGGATTTTCTGAAAAAGAAAATCCAAAAAGGATACCGCTACATCGGGGCGAATTTAGACTTCCTTACTTTTCAAAACGCTATACAGTAAAGAAATTCTAAATATAGTGGCAATGGATAAAATTAATGCTGTTTTTTGGTTCATAGCTTTTTAACCCAATTGGCAAAAAAAAATCCCCGATTGCTCGAGGATTTTTTTATATATCAAATTGAATATTATTTTTTCTCTTCAACTTTAGCCTTCACTTGATCAAGAGTGCCTTTTACTTTGGTAACTTCTTTTTTTCCGTTTGTTACTGTTGTTATAGTCCCTTCGGCAGCACCATCTTCATTCTTGATGATCACTTCTTTGGTCATTTGTTTTTTGGCACAACAAGCTTTTTCTTCTGTTGGCGCAACAAATTTGCCTTCGGCATCATAATGCGACAAACACATTTCTTTTTGCGCTGGGCTACATTTCAACGAGTCGCACATGGCAGCGCACTCGTCTTTGGTCATAGTGGCACATTTGCTCATCTCGCAGCCACTCATTTCGCCACCTTCTGTACACATAATCATTTCCGCTTTGGTGCATTTTTCGGTTGCACCACCGTTTCCTAAAATTGGCGCAATTACCAATCCAATCAAGCAAGTCAATTTGATTAATATATTCATTGATGGTCCTGAAGTATCTTTGAATGGATCTCCAACAGTATCACCCGTAACTGCTGCTTTGTGTGCATCAGAACCTTTGTAGGTCATTTCGCCATTGATCATAACTCCTGCTTCAAAAGATTTTTTAGCATTGTCCCAAGCACCACCGGCGTTGTTTTGAAAAACGGCCCAAAGCACACCCGAAAC
>JAYTNQ010000007.1:0-2227 GCA_043748255.1 Bacteroidota bacterium | reverse complement strand
CTTGAGGTCTATCCCATAAATCATTGAACCAATCCAACAACTCTTTGTATTGATTGTTATTACCAGTTTCGGCAATGTTTAATTCAACATTACTTGTTATTTTTTGACCAATTCCTGCTTCAGTTAAATTAGAACTACCAGATATAAAATAATGGTTTCTATCATCTTTTTTTGCCGTTTTTAAATATAATTTTGCGTGACAAAAATTAGGTTCGAGGGTTTTAGCTACAACTTTATCTAAATGAAGGAAACTAACTGCTTCTTTAGCTAACCTGTTTAATTGAAAAGAGGTATCAATGTCGATGCTCTCATTTAATAAATCAAGTGCTTTTATTTTTTTGTCAAAATTTACAATATCGCCCAAAACAAAACGATAGTTTTCAATTTTATCATTAGTGCTTTTTGATAAATAGGCTAATGCTCCTACAGTAAAATATCCGGTAACTACATCAAGTGTTCCTTCTTCATTATATTTTGCAATCCATTCGTGGACTTTGAGTTTCTGGTTTTCGTTGTCTATAATCATAAAAGTAAGAAAATTGTGTCTGTATGGTTTAGATCAATCAACAAAAATAAGATATTATAAGTAATTAAAACCGTTTTTGTATTTAATAAATTTAACTTTTGTGAAGCCCAATATTTATTGTAATAAATTGTAGTACATGACAAAAAATAAAAACTAATTAAATTTTATCAAAAATAAGTGTTAAAAATAAGTATATTAAACTGACATTCAGCATATTAAAAGATTATTACCACATAATTTTTCTTATGATGAATACCAGTTTTGTTTGCAAAGATACAAGGTTAATTTCGGTTTTGCAAGAGCATTTGCAACGCATAATAAATCTTACCAGTGTTTTAAAACTTTAGAAATCAGCATCTTTAAATTTTTGTCGTGTACTTTAAAAATATCTTAAAAATAACTTAAAAATAACTGAATTATTAATTCATAAAGCTATATATTTGATTTTTGAAAATAACCCAACAAGTCTTGTATGTTTATTTTAAATTTTACCATTATGAAAAAATTTCTATTATTATCATTATTGTTTCTAACTTCATTTTTGAAAGCACAAACTGCAATTCAAGCTCAAAAAATTATTCAAAAAACAAATGTTTTGGTCTTGAATACCATTTCAGAAAATTCAAAAAGAGCCTTTTGGTCTAATAAAAAGAAAGCCACTGATCTGGCAAAAATTTTTAATTGGCAACTATTTTTGAAAGACAAAGATGTTTTTTCAGAATTGATCGGCGTTTCTGCAACCAATCAACCCATATATTATAGTACCTTCAATCAAGGCGCTGGAGTTACGTCGAGAGCAAATAAATTGTATAATAATGGTGGCTTGGGTCTTAATATTCAAGGTCAAAATATGACATCAGGGATTTGGGATGCTGGTGCAGCACTTCCAACACACGAGCTTTTTGGGGGGCGGGTTCAAATTTTAGACATGAACACCCAGACGCACCCTCATGCAACTCATGTTGCTGGAACCATTATGGGTTCCAACCAGTTTCAAAATGGATTGGCTACCGGCATGGCTTTTATGGCCAATTTGCACTCTTATGATTGGAATGAAGACCAGTCTGAAGTAGCTACTGCTGCCGCAAACGGGCTACTGTTATCTAATCATTCTTATGGTTACAGCCCAAGTTTTGTGACAGATAGCCAATGGGGAAAGTATGACCAAACGAGTCAAATCTTTGACGAAATTATGTTTAACGCACCTTATTATCAAATGGTTTGTGCCGCAGGAAATAGCCGTGGGAATTTTAACCCTGTCAAAAATGGATACGATGTAATTACAGGGCACGGTTTGTCCAAAAATGCCATTACTGTTGCTGCCGTGGAAGAAGTTTTGAATTATACCGGGCCAAATTCGGTTCCAATGTCTGTTTTTAGCAGCTGGGGGCCTGTTGATGACGGAAGAATTAAGCCTGATATTTCAGCAAAGGGTGTTAATACATTTTCTTCAACCGATGAAAGCAACAGTAGTTATAGTAACTATTCTGGCACTTCGATGGCGTCGCCAAGTGTAAACGGAACTTTGCTTTTGCTTCAACAATATTACAATCAAATAAATAATACTTTTATGAAAGCCGCCTCTCTAAAGGGGTTGATGATTCATTCTGCCGATGAAGCTGGTGCTAATCCTGGCCCAGATTATGGTTTTGGTTGGGGGTTGATAAATGCCGAAAAAGCAGCCGACATAATCACAAAAAA
>JAYTNQ010000006.1:0-2227 GCA_043748255.1 Bacteroidota bacterium | reverse complement strand
TTTCACAATCTGGAGTAACAATTCAATCTATTAACGCTACTGTTTTGGAATTTGATTTTGTACCAAGATCACCAAATTTTGATTTTCATTTTTTGTTTGCTTCAGAGGAGTATGGTACTTCACAATGTAATTTTTCGGATGCGTTTGGTTTTTTGTTAAAAGATAATTCAACCGGAGGATATACCAATTTGGCGGTTTTGCCTACTCCTGCACCACCAAACACTCCAATTTCTGTAGAAACTATCCGTGACAAATTATACAATCCGAACTGTCCCTCTGCCAATAAATCGTTTTTTGGAGCTTTTAACAATGCCGGATTTGGACCTGCAATTAATTTTAATGGACAGACCATTTCAATGACGGCAAGTGCTTCTGGATTAGATGTTACGCACACCTATCATATCAAAATTGTGATTGCAGACGGAGGCGCAAATTCTGGATATGATTCTGCGATTTTTTTAGAAGGAAATACTTTCAATATTGGTCAAAATGTTTTGGGTCCAGATATTTCAGGTGTTTGTCCAAACAGTACTTTACCTACATTATCATCTGGAAGTAGCTTGGCTGCGGGAACAACTTATGTTTGGGCAGAGGGAACAACAGTTTTATCAACACAAACAGCAGCAACTTTAAATTTGAATAATTTGCCCACATTAGCACCTGGCACGCATACTTTTACACTTACTTATACCCAGCCAGGTTGTTTGCCAATTTCTGACGATATTGACGTAGATGTTAATCAAGGTCTTGCTGTTGATCCAATAATCCCACCTATATTGAAGTGCGATTTAACTTTGCCTTCATATACATTTGATTTAAACAAAGCTAAAACTTATGTGTTGAACGGGTTGAATCAGGTTTCTCCAGCAGATGATTTGCCTGCCGCAACCACTTTGGTTAGTTTTCATTTGACCCAACCAGATGCCATTGCCAACACTAATGCTCAACTTGCTGCTTTTCCATCGGCAGGAGGTCAAACGCTATGGATTCGAATTGTCGATACCGTATCAGGTTGCGTTGAAACGCGATCGGTTGCGCTACAAGTGGTGCCTGGGCCAACAATAGCGACTGCACCACTTGATTTGGTTGAATGTGCTAGAAACACAACAGACACTCCTATCAAAGCCTATTTTGATTTGACCAATAATATTAATTTAATGTTTGGAGCACAAGATCAAACTCAAAATATAATTAGTTTTCATACCACAGCTATTGGGGCAAGTAGTAATACGAATAAAATTGCTTATACAAGCGGATTATTATTATATACAAGTGGTCCTATTTTTGTAAGAATGCAAAATGCTTCGGGAGATTGTTTTGTAACATCGAGTTTTAATTTGACGGTTACTCCAAAGGCTCCTGTTGATATACTACCAGATGTTATTAACTGTACTAATTTTGTTTTACCCACACTTTCCGACCCTATAAATATGCAATATTGGAGCCTGCCAGACGGTGCAGGGGTTCAATATCAGGCTGGTGATATAATAAATTCAACGAGAACAATCGCTGTTTTTAATCAATTTGGGGGCTGTAAAAACAACGATTATTTCAAAGTGACTATTGTAAACACAGCTTATTTTACAAACTTGTTAGGCAATGTTGCCAATTATCCTGTTTCAAAATGTACCGAATTCGCACTACCAGCATTACCGGCAGGATTGAGTTATTATACCGCAATTGGAGGCCCAACCGGCACTGGCACGCAATTATTAGCCGGAGATTTAATAACCACTCCTGGAAATAACACAATTTGGGTTTATTATGCAAATAATGTTGGAACTCCTTGTTCCGCCGAAAAATCTTTTATAATTAAGATTATTCCATTTGTGCCCTTACCTGTATATACAAATTTGTTTGGTTGTAATCCTATTAATTTGACTGCGCCCCCTGCTGGTGTTAAATATTATGATGGCCCACAAAGTACAACTACTCCGCCAACACTTATTGCAAATACAGCTTTGATTAGTGCCACAAAAGAAATCTGGGTTTTCAAAAAAACGGGTGCTGGGGCTACTTTGTGTACTTCTGAAACTTCGTTCACGGTTTTTATAGGTGCTGCTAATATCACGCCTCCACCACCTGTTAGTCAAACTTTTTGTACGCCACAAACCTTACCAGTTTTGTCTGTAGGTGAATATCGTGATGGTCCAAATGGAGGTAGTGGTGTAGCCATACCTGATGGAACTGCAGTAAATGCAACAACTACATTTTGGTTTTATGTTCC
>JAYTNQ010000005.1:0-2228 GCA_043748255.1 Bacteroidota bacterium | reverse complement strand
GAGTTTTGAAGGTCTTGATCCAGATAAATACCTTGGTTGAGATTCGCAATTTGAAGCACCAAATCACTCGCAAATTGGTTGCCCGCTTTTTCAGGTTTAAAGTACGTTTCGTTTTTGAGCGCATCTCCTCGAAGCGCCACCACATTATCTATCCCCAAAAAATCTAAATCTATCAGCAAGTTTTCAGTATCTTCTTGTGTAAAACCACCACAAAGAATATGTGGGATGGCATCAACGCCATATTTATTTTGAATGGCAGCACAGATACCAACAGTTCCGGGACGTTTTTTTACTATTTTTTTTTCGAGTAAGCCATTCTCAAGTTCTTTGTATTCATATTCTTCGCGATGGTAAGTTACGTCTATAAATGGCGGCTCAAACTCCATTAATGGGTCTATGCTATCAAATATTGATTGAATATTTTGTCCTTTTAGCGGTGGCAAAATCTCGAAAGAAAATTGAGGTTTTCCGTTTGCTTTTTCGATGTGGTTGGTAACTTTCATTAGTATAATTTGCGTTTATTATTTTTTATTTAGTCTGCAATATTTGGGGCAAGCCATTTTGTGGCCACTGCTGTAGAAATGCCTCTTCGTTTGGCATAATCTATAATTTGGTCTTGTTTTATTTTTCCTAAACCAAAATATTTGCTTTTTGGATTTGCAAAATAATAGCCCGAAACAGAGGATGCGGGCCACATTGCCATGTTTTCTGTAAGCTGTACCCCAATTTGATTTTCGACGTCTAACAATTTCCAAATTGTTGGTTTTTCCAAATGATCGGGACAAGCAGGATAGCCCGGAGCAGGTCTAATCCCTGGATAAACCTCGCCAATAAGTTGGGTTTTTTCGAGTTGCTCATCTGGGTTATAACCCCAAATTTGGGTTCTAATTTTTTCGTGCAAATATTCTGCAAAAGCTTCAGCAAGCCTGTCGGCAATGGCTTTGACCATAATAGCGTTGTAATCGTCCAATTTTTTTTCAAATGCTGAAGCCCATTCTTCGACCCCAAAACCTGTTGTTACACAAAAACAGCCTATATAATCAATTTTTTTTGAATCTGCTGGCGCAATAAAATCTGCTAATGCTATATTTGGTGCTCCAACGGTTTTTTGAGATTGTTGGCGAAGGGTTAAAAAAGTGTCTATTATTTGATGATTTTCGTCCCGCAATGCGATATCGTCATCATTGATGCTATTGGCTTCAAAAATGCCATAAATTCCTTTAGCCGTTAGTTTTTTTTCTTTCAAAATCAAACTCAAAATTTGTTGTGCATCGTCAAAAACATTTTGGGCTTGCTCGCCTACAACAACATCAGTTAGAATGGCGGGATATTTGCCAAACAGTTCCCATGTTTGAAAAAAAGGTGTCCAATCGATATAGGGTATAAGCGTTTCGATAGCCACATCGATGGTTTTTGTACCCAAAAAATTAGGCTTTATCGGTTCATATTTATCCCAATCCAATTGCAATTTGTTTTTCCGAGCTTGTTCGATGGTCAAAAAATGCTTGTCACGGCTTCTATTCAAATAGCCTTCACGGAGGGCATCATATTCTGTTTTTATGTGGTCAAAATAAGCAAATTTGGTTTGATTTTGCAACAAGTTTCCGGCTACAGTCACTGCTCTCGAAGCGTCATTTACGTGCACTACTGTCGCTGCATATTGGGGTGCAATTTTTACGGCAGTATGCGCTCGAGAGGTGGTAGCACCACCAATCATTATTGGGATTTTGATGTTCTGTTTGTTCATTTCTTGAGCCAAGTAAACCATTTCGTCGAGTGAAGGGGTTATTAATCCGCTCAAACCAATAATATCAACTTGATGATTGATAGCGGCAGCAATTATTTTTTCGGGTGGCACCATTACGCCAAGGTCAATGATTTCATAATTATTGCATCCCAAAACGACGGCAACAATATTTTTGCCAATATCGTGCACATCACCTTTTACGGTTGCCATCAGTATTTTGCCCGCCGAACTAGATTTTCCATTTTTTTCGAGTTCAATATACGGAAGGAGGTGTGCAACTGCTTTTTTCATCACCCGAGCCGATTTGACCACTTGTGGCAAAAACATTTTGCCCGACCCAAACAAATCTCCAACCACATTCATACCGGTCATCAAGTTTATTTCGATTACTTCGATGGGTTTTGAAGCCAATAATCGTGCTTCTTCTATATCTAATGTGATAAATTCGTCGATTCCTTTGACTAATGCGTGGGTGATTCGC
>JAYTNQ010000004.1:0-2234 GCA_043748255.1 Bacteroidota bacterium | reverse complement strand
CTATTGGAATTTCTTTTTCCCATTCAAATCTCGAAAGCCCGTCATCGCTACTTTCGCCTTTGATCGTAATAAATCCAAGTTGTCCTTTGGTGCGAATACGAACCGTTTTTTCGGGATCCGTACAAATATATCCTTGTTGGATTTTGTTTTTTGAAACCGCAATTTTTTCAAAAAAGGCTTTGTCAAATTGTGGCAAAACCAAAAATTTTCTTTCTATTTCGATCATTTTTGTTCCTTTGTTTTTATTAAAAAAAAATAATATTTTCAAAAGTAAGATATTTTTGCAAAAAAACAATTTTGAATTCTAAATTTGTGACATGGAATCAATCGACGCTAACCGCAAAATAATTCATGTTGACATGGATGCTTTTTACGCATCGGTAGAGCAATTAGACAATCCATATCTGAGAGGAAAACCACTGGCAGTGGGCGGAAACGAAATTCGGGGCGTTGTTTCGGCAGCAAGTTATGAGGCAAGAAAATTTGGAGTTCGAAGTGCAATGAGCGGCGTAATGGCCAAAAAAAATTGTCCAGAATTGATATTTGTGCCACCACGATTTGACCGATACAAAGAAATTTCGACAAAAATTCAAAAAATTTTTTATGATTATACAGATTTGGTAGAGCCACTTTCGCTCGACGAAGCCTATCTTGACGTAACCCAAAACAAAAAAGGCAATCCAAGTGCCACCTTGATAGCCCAAGAAATTAGAAAACGCATTTTTGACGAAATTGGTTTGACAGCATCAGCAGGAATATCTGTCAATAAATTCGTCGCCAAAATCGCGTCAGATTTTAACAAACCAAACGGTCAAAAAACGGTCAAACCAAACGAAGTTCTAGATTTTTTGGAAGTTTTGCCCATTCGTAAATTTTATGGAGTTGGCAAAGTAACCACTGATAAAATGTACCAATTAGGCATTTTTATCGGTCTGGATTTAAAAAATAAAACATTAGAATTTTTAGAAAAACATTTTGGAAAATCAGGAACATTTTATTTCAACGTCGTTCGTGGCATTCACAACAGCCAAGTAAAATCTGAACGAATTGCAAAATCGGTCGCCGCAGAACACACTTTTGACGAAAATTTGACCTCCGAAATTTTTATGGTACAGCGGCTCGAACAAATTGCAACAGTATTGGAACGAAGACTTCAAAAACACAATATAGCCGGCAAAACCATTACGTTGAAAATTAAATACAGCGATTTTTTGCAACAAACCCGAAGCAAAACCTTGCCCTATTTTGTGTCAGACAAATCACTATTATTAGAAACCGCAACCGAGCTGCTCTATCAAGAACGCTGCAAAGAATCTGTACGCCTGCTCGGAATATCCTTGAGCAACCTCAATACCGAAGTCAAAAAAAGCATTGTCGTTCAATTGAAATTTGATTTTTAAAAACACCAAAATCAATAAAACCTTTTCTTTTTTTTTTGGCGCACACCAGCCGTCATCCAGACCAACAGTCCTGCTGCACGCTATATCTTTTTGGATTTTCTGAAAAAGAAAATCCAAAAAGGATGCCGCTACATCAGGGCGAATTTAGACTTTTTGATTTTTCAAAACCAAAAAAAAAATCAAAAAACAATCAAGACAACCTAATTCAATACACAACAAAAACACCTATTTTTGCAAACAAAAAAACAACTGCTTCAATGAATTTTAAATACCCAAAAATACAAAAACTAAAAAGCAAAAACACAATAGATTTGTTGTTTACCGAAGGAAAATCAGTATCAAAATTCCCCTTGCGATTGGTTTTTGTTTCAGTTGATCCCACAAAAGAAGTTTTTTTTGAAAATTTAAAAATAGGCGTTTCCGTATCAAAACGAAATTTTAAAAAAGCTGTCGATCGCAATTATTTCAAGCGTTTACTTCGCGAAAGCTATCGATTAAACAAACACATTTTGACAGAAAATTTGCACAAACAATATGCCATTATGTTTTTTTATCAAACCAAAGACCGACTTACTTTTGAAGAAATCAACAGCAAAACCAAATTGTTGTTCGAAAAATTTTTGAACACAATCAATACAAATGAACCACAATAAATTCGGCACGGTTTTGGTTTTAAAACCATAAAAAAATGTTTTTCCGTAATTAATTTAAAAATCAAAATATGAAATCAATTTATTATTTTATGCTATTATTTTTTGTAGTCATTGGCTGTAAAAAAAATGATGAAGCAACAGTTGATAATTTGGCAATTGCCGAATCTGCAGATGTATCGCT
>JAYTNQ010000003.1:0-2239 GCA_043748255.1 Bacteroidota bacterium | reverse complement strand
CTCACCTATTATTCCTATTATTCTTTTTCTGAAACACAACTTGCTCAAATGAAAAATTATTTTGTGAGTGCCAACTATAATTATGTTTTAATATCACTTTTCTGGGCTTTTCTGGGCTATGTTTTGCGTGCCTATCGCTGGAAATATACCCTACAGCAAATTGGAATTAAACCCAATTTTAAACTCAATTTTCTTGCGGTTTCTGTAGGTTATTTTGTCAATTTATCGGTGCCAAGATCCGGAGAAATCTCACGAGCTTTAGTTTTAAAAAAATACCAAAAAACCCCATTTGACAGGGTTTTTGGAACTATTATTGCCGAGCGAATCGTAGATTTTGTGATCCTTGTTATGTTTATTACTTTGGCTCTTTTTATTGAGTTTTCAAAACTCAAAAACTTTCTATTGGCTACAATTCCAATCCAAAAAATTGGAATTGTTTTTGTTGTTATATTTTTGCTTTTTTTGATAGGGCTATATTTATATTTCTTTTCAAATTGGAAACCAATACTATGGGTCAAAACAAAGGTGGAAGGCTTGAAAGAAGGTGCATTTAGCGTTTTTAAAATGCCTCGAAAATGGCTTTTTTTGACACACACTGTTCTGATTTGGTTTACCTATGTCATGATGTTTTATAGCTCAACTGGCACGCTTCAAGAAACAAGCAATTTGTCTATCGGCACCGCATTAGTTGCTTTTGTGATAGGTAGTTTGATCATCGCTTTTACAAACGGTGGTTTCGGTTTTTTTCCAGTGATTATCGCAAAAATCTTATTTCTATACGGCATTCCACTCGCAGCTGGCAACGCTTTTGGCTGGATTGTTTGGACATCACAACTGCTGATTACCATTGTTTTAGGCGTTTTGGCATTTCTAATTTTGCCGATTTTTAATAAAAAGAAAAAAAAATGAGTATATTGCTCCGTTATTTTATGGTTTTTAATAAAAATTAAGCGATTTAGCATGAAAAAAATTCTTTTTGTTTTAATAATAACTTTCTGTTATTCAGCATTTTCACAACAAAAAATAGAGGTTTTTAAGTCTATGAAACTTCAAGAAGACCGAGAGTATTCTGTAACCCTTCCAGCATCTTATGAAAAAGACCTCTTAAAAAAATACCCGCTCATTGTGCTTTTGGACGGCGAATATATGCTAAAAGCATTTGAAGGCGCTATTTCGTATGGCAATTATTGGGACGATTTGCCCGAAGTAATTGTAGTTTCTATCTATCAAAACCCAAAATTTCAACGAGAAGAATATTATCGAATCGACGAGTTTACGGGGCTTCCAATCGAAAAAGGCTTGCAGTTTTTTAACTTTATTGGCGAAGAATTTTTACCGTTTTTAGACAAAAAATACCGCATTGCACCCTATAAAATCATTGCAGGTCATGATTTTTCGGCCAATTTTGCCAATGTTTTTTTATACAAACAAAACCCCGTTTTTAACGCTTACATATCGTTATCGCCAGAGATAGACTCACATTTGATAGACGGCGTTTCAACAAGATTGGCCGTGCTAAAAACACCTATATTTTATTATCAAGCCACTGCAGACGGCGAATTAAACAAATATAGAAATGGCATACAAGAGTTGGATTCAATCACAAAAAAAATAAAAAACGTTAATTTGTATTATAAATACGATGATTTCAAAAACGCCTCCCATTATTCGATGGTTTTAAACGCGATTCCATCAGCACTATACCATGTTTTTTCGGCATACCAACCCATTTCAAACAACGAATATCAAGACAAAATCTTGACACTAAAAGACAATTATGTAGGATATTTGACCAACAAATACAGCCTTGCCGAAAGATTGTTTGGTATCAAATTGCCTTTTAGAATGAACGATTTGCGTGCAGTTGAAGCAGCAATTTTGCAAAACAAAACATACGATGAGTTTGAAAAATTAGCACAAATTTGCAACAAAGAATACCCAAAAACAATGCTTTATGAAAATTATATGGGCATGCTTTACGAAAGCCGAGGCGAAATAAAACGAGCCATCAAAAGCTATCGAAGCGCCTTCATAAAAGAAGCAATTGGCGACGTTACCAAAAATTCGATCATGAATCACGCCTATGATTTAAAAAACCAAGTTGTCAAGTTGGGCGTCGAAAAAGACATCAAAGAAGTGACCGAATTGCTCGAACAAATGAACAAACAAGTCAACGAAGAATTGAAACCATAACGATGTCAAAAATCAAAACAAGCTTTTTTTGTCAAAACTGTGGCGC
>JAYTNQ010000001.1:0-2253 GCA_043748255.1 Bacteroidota bacterium | reverse complement strand
CCAAAATGCTTAATAAAGTGCCTTGATACAAAAATATTTTTTGCAAATCTGCGATTTCGACACCAAGATTTTGAAGGGTTTTTAGATTGTTTTTTTTGTCTAAAACCATCATGATGAGTGCGCCTATCAGGTTGAAAAGTGCAATCACGATCACTAACGTAAAAATAAGATATAAGGCTAGGTTTTCGGTGTGTAGCATTTTGTAGAGTGCATCGTTTTGTTGTGCGCGGTTTGTAAGTTTTATGGGGTGGTGAAAAAGTTTTTGAATTTGAATAAGTATTTCATTTTCATCAACTTGTGGGTTTGTTTTTATTTCTAATGCCGAAAATTGCTGTGTTTCAAAACCCAAGAGTTGCTGGGCTAGTTCTAGATCTGTGAGCACATATTTTGTATCCAAATCTTCGCTTATGGCATATATTCCGACGGGGATTAGGGCAGATTTGTTGAAGGCTTGGCTGGGGTTTTCTATGGTGCCGTCGCCTGCTTTTGGCACAAAGACTTCGAGGGTGTTATTCATATCAAACAGTCCTATGCCTAGTTTTTCGGCTATGCCGTATCCAATCACGGCTTGTGGGGTTTTTGGCTCGAGCCACTGCCCGGTATATAGTGATTTTTTGATGGGATTTACGGTTGTAAATATACTGTCAACGCCCTTGAGTGTTGCTACCTGTTCTTTTTGATCAAAAACAAATAATACCCGGTCTTCTACAACGGTAGAAATTGCGGTTATTCCGTTGATTTTCTGAATTTTATGAAGTTGTTGGTTGCTAATCAAAATGGTTTTTCCAACGGTGTTTGTTAGTTTCAAATCGGGGTCTAAGGCGTTTGAAAACGACAAACTAAAGTTGACCAGCCCACTGAATACCGACAAAACGATAAATAATGCTGCGGCTCCAACAATGATTCCCAATGCTGCAATCGCATTGATGATGTTGATTGCATTGTTGGTGCTGCCACTTTTGAGGTATTTTTTTGCTATGTATAGTGGAACATTCAAACTAAATAATTCTGCGTCTTGCTAATAAATCTCGGTTTTCGATTGGGTTTTCTTTGGCCGAGAGTGCGTTGTCTATTTTTTGAATATAATCTAAAGAATCGTCGATGAAAAAAGTTAGATTGGGCACTTTTCTCAGTTGAAGCCGAACTCGCTGCGACAAATCGTGTTTGATAAGGACAGCATTTGTTTTGATAGCGGCCAATGTTTCGGCGGCTTTTTCTTGTGGAAAAATACTCAAATGCACTGTAGCAACAGACAAATCTGTGGTTACAATTACTTTTGAAACCGATATTATAAGGTTTGAAATATTGTTTTTTCTGATTTCGCCCTGCAAAATATCTACTAAATCTTTTTGGATCACGCCCCCAATTTTTTTCTGTCTATTTGTTTCCATTTTGCAAAATTACGTATAATTTTTTTTGAATATCTAAATTCGATAAAAAACGTTGGATTTCAAAAAGGTTTTCCAAAAAAAAACCTTCATTTGATGAAGGTTTTTGTTGTTATTTCTTTTTTTCTAAAGCTTGAATTTCTTTTTTGGCTTCGGTTTTAATATCCGTTTTTGGTGCCGATTTGTATTTTTCGTTCAGCAATTTGATCATTTCGGCGGTCAAATCGTTTTTGTCTTCGGCATACAAAATAGATACTGCTTCGCCTGTTCCAAAAATATAGTTATAGCCTTTTTCTTTGCCATAGGTTTTTACGAATTTTTTTACGCCACTTACCAATGTGTCCATTTCTACAGCCATTTCTTGCTGCAATTGTTGCACCATCGCTTGCTGTGCATATTGCAATTTGTCTTGACGTTGTTGCAATGCTGCACCATTTTGTTGTGCCCAAGCTTCGCCATTTTGTTGTGCTACTTTTTGAAAATTGGCTGCATCTGCTTTGAATCTTGTTACTTCTACTTCTAATTCGCGCCCCATTTCTTCAGATTTGGCTTTGTATTTTTCTTGAATATCTTTGGCTTCTGTATATTGTTCGAGCAATTTTGAGGTGTCAACATAAGCCGTTTTTGATTCTTTTAGTTCCGTCTCTTTTTGACAAGAAACAATCGAAATGGCTAAGGCCAAAATGATAACTGTTTTTTTCATTTGTGTTGTTTTTAAATTTTTTTCAAAAGTAAGCTTTTTAATGTAAGGTAAAAGTTTTTGTCTTGCCGATTTGTGTTTTTTTCTAATATCAGTTTAATTGATGCTTTTTTTATTTTTTATAAAATAAAACTATTAAAACAGGGGTTAAATAAGGCGTTTTAA